>NZ_JRVI01000013.1:0-34795 GCF_000783375.1 Sphingomonas sp. Ant20 | reverse complement strand
AGGCGGGGTGGTCCGGATCATCGGCGACGCGCAGCCGTCGCGTGGCGGCTATTGGCTCGTCGCGCCGCTGCCGCAGTGGCGCCAGAAGAAAGTGCGCGCGCTCGTCGATGCGCTGATCGCTTGAGGCGTCGCGCGCTGCCCCATCCGGTACTGGTGACCCCGCGGCTCCGGCTGCGTCGGCTCGTCCAGGCAGACGCAGTCGCCTTGCACCCGACACTCGCCGACGCGGACCTGATGACCTATTCGGCGGATGGTCCGCTAACGTCGATCGAGGCGACGCGGCTCTATCTGGTCGAGGATCCCGCTGACGTAAACTGGCGCGCCTGGGCGATCACGCGGCACGGCGACGACCGGGCGATCGGCTGGGTCTCGGGCGGGCGGATGCGCGGGCAGGGGGTGACCGAGATCGGCTTCATCCTCGCGCGCGCGCACTGGGGCCGCGGTCTGGCGAGCGAGGCGGTGTCGGCGGTGCTGGACCAGCTGTTCGCCGAGGGGCAGCACCGCGTGTTTGCCGATGCCGACAGCGAGAACCGCGCGTCGATCCTGCTGCTCGAACGGCTGGGGTTCCGGCGCGAACGGCTGCTGCGCGGCGAATGGGAGACGCATATGGGGCTGCGCGACAGCCTGATCTACGGGCTTCACGCCGATGACTGGCTGGCGGCGGCCCTGCCACAATCCGCGTAACGCGGTCACTTGAGCGAACCCGGTTGCTCGCCTAAGTCGGCGGCATGACATCGACGAACGACATCCGCCGCGGCTTCCTCGACTATTTTGGTTCGCAGGGACACCAGATCGTGCCCTCTGCGCCGCTCGTGCCGCAGAACGACCCGACGCTGATGTTCGTCAATGCGGGGATGGTGCCGTTCAAGAACGTCTTCACCGGCCTCGAATCGCGCCCCTACACGACCGCCACCTCGTCGCAGAAGTGCGTCCGCGCGGGCGGCAAGCACAATGATCTCGACAATGTCGGCTATACCGCGCGGCATCACACCTTCTTCGAAATGCTCGGCAATTTCTCGTTCGGGGATTATTTCAAGGAACAGGCGATCACGCATGCGTGGACGCTGCTGACGAAGGACTGGGGCCTGTCGCCCGACCGGCTGACCGCGACCGTCTATCACACCGACGACGAGGCGTTCGATCTCTGGAAGAAGATCGCGGGCCTCCCTGAGCACCGCATCATCCGCATCCCGACCAAGGACAATTTCTGGTCGATGGGCGACAACGGGCCGTGCGGGCCATGCTCGGAGATCTTCTACGACCACGGCGATCACATCCCCGGCGGCCCTCCCGGCACCCCCGACGAGGACGGCGATCGCTTCGTCGAGATCTGGAACCTCGTGTTCATGCAATATGAGCAGGAAAATGCCGAGATCGTCGGCAACCTGCCCAAGCCCTCGATCGACACCGGCATGGGGCTCGAGCGGATCGCCGCGGTGATGCAGGGCGTCACCGACAATTACGACACCGACACGTTCAAGGCGCTGATCGCGGCCTCGGGCGCGCTGACGCATACCGCGACCGACGGCGCGAACACCGCGAGCCACCGCGTGATCGCGGATCACCTGCGCACCGCAGGCTTCCTGGTCGCGGACGGCGTGCTGCCCGCGAACGAAGGCCGTGGCTATGTGCTGCGCCGGATCATGCGCCGCGCGATGCGTCACGCGCATATCCTCGGCGCGAAGGAGCCGTTGATGCACCGGCTGGTGCCGTCGCTCGTCACCGAGATGGGCGCGGCTATCCCGAGCTGTTCCGGGCGCAGTCGCTGATCGAGGCGACGCTGCAGCAGGAGGAGACGCGGTTCCGGCAGACGCTCGATAAGGGGCTGAAGCTGCTCGACGAGGCGACCGCGGACATGACCGAGGGTACGCTCGCGGGTGACGTCGCGTTCAAGCTCTACGACACCTATGGCTTCCCCTACGACCTGACCGAGGACGCGCTGCGCGAACGCGGGCTCGCGGTCGACCGCGAAGGCTTCGACACCGCGATGGCCGAGCAGAAGCGCGCCGCGCGGGCTGCGTGGAAGGGTTCGGGCGCCAAGGCCTCTGACGATATCTGGTTCGATATCGTCGAGCAGAGCGGCGGCACCGAATTCCTCGGCTATGCCTCGGACACCGGCGAGGGCGAGGTCGTCGCGCTCGTCAAGGACGGCGCGCGCGTCGACCATGCGACGACGGGTGATACGGTGTCGATCGTCGTCAACCAGACGCCCTTCTATGGCGAGAGCGGCGGGCAGGTCGGCGATGCCGGGCACATCTCGACCGACACCGGGCTGCGCGCAAACGTCACCGAGACGTCGAAGCAGCTCGGCCGCGTGTTCGTCCATCATGCGATGATCGAGTCGGGCGGGATCAAGGTCGGCGATACGGTCAAGCTGCAGATCGACGTCGCGCGTCGTGCGCAGATCCGTGCCAACCACTCCGCAACGCATCTGCTGCATGAAGCGCTGCGCGAACGGCTCGGCAAGCATGTCGCGCAGAAGGGGAGCCTGGTCGCGCCCGATCGCCTGCGCTTCGACTTCTCACAGCCGGTCGCGATGACGCCCGCCGACATCGCTCAGGTCGAGGCCGATGTGAACGCGCAGGTCCGCGGCAATGGCGCGGTGACGACGCTGCTGATGACCCCCGACGACGCGATCGCGATGGGTGCGATGGCGCTGTTCGGCGAGAAATATGGCGACGAGGTCCGCGTCGTGTCGATGGGCTCGACCGACGAGGGCACCTATTCGATCGAACTGTGTGGCGGCACGCACGTAACCGCGCTCGGCGATATCGGGTTGTTCAAGGTCGTCGGCGAAGGCGCGGTGTCGAGCGGCGTGCGTCGCGTCGAGGCGCTGACCGGCGAGGCCGCGCGTGCCTATCTGACCGGGCGCGACGATCGCCTGCGTGAGGCGGCAGCGGCGTTGAAATCGACCCCCGACGAGGTGCCTGCGCGCGTCGCGGCGCTGATCGAGGATCGCCGGCGTCTCGAGCGTGAGCTGGCCGATGCGAAGAAGGCGCTGGCGCTCGGCGGCGGTGGTTCCGGTGAGGCGGCGGGACCCGAGCAGGTCGGCGGCGTGGCCTTTATCGGACAGGTGCTCAATGATTTCGAGGCGAAGGGCCTGCGCGGCGCGGTCGACGAGGCCAAGCAGCGGCTGGGGTCGGGGATCGCGATGCTCGTCGCGATCAACGACGGCCGCGCCTCGGTCGCGGTCGGCGTGACCGCGGATCTGGTCGCGAGCCACAATGCGGTCGACCTGCTGAGGATCGCGGTAGCCGCGCTCGGGCGGTCAGGGGGGCGGTGGCCGTCCCGACATGGCGCAGGGCGGTGGGCCGGATGGCGACAAGGCGGCGGAGGCTGTAGCTGCGGTGCGGGCGAAGCTGGCGGGCTGAGGGGCTGCTGCTCCGTGTCGTTCCCCCGCGGACGCGGGGGCCCAGCTAAGTTCCGGTAGCGTGCGCTACCTTGGACCCCCGCCTTCGCGGGGGAACGGTGCGAGTGAATGCCAGCACTAGCATCAAAACCACCCCGGCGAAGGCCGGGGCCCAGTTGGGAAGGCCGAGGTAACAGAGGACCGTCCGTAGTTACTGCTGTCCCCCAACTGGGCCCCGGCCTTCGCCGGGGTGGGGCGTGAGGTGTGCCGGCCGCGTCCTAACCCAATAAGGATCACGCCGCCCCGCGCACCGCCGCCAGCGTCGTCCCGGCGGTAATCGCCTCGATATCCGTGACCAAGTGCAGCATCCGCACCCCGGACCGCGACATCGCCCGGTCGAGCGCCGCGGCGAAATCCTCGGTCTTGGTGACCGTCTCCGCCCAGCACCCATAGGCCCGGCCCAGCGCGGCAAAGTCCGGATTGCGCAGCGCCGTTCCCGACACCCGCCCCGGATATTCGCGTTCCTGATGCATCCGGATCGTGCCGTAGCCGCCATTGTCGACGACCAGCACCAGCATGTCCGCGCGCTGCGCGACCGCGGTGGCGAGTTCCTGCCCGTTCATCAGGAAGCACCCGTCACCCGCCAGCGCGACGACCGTCCGCTCGGGATGCCGCAGGGACGCGGCGACCGCGGCGGGTACGCCGTAACCCATCGCTCCGGCGGTCGGGGCAAGCTGCGTTCCCGGCCCGGCATAGGCCCAGTAGCGATGCCACCAGCCCGAATAATTCCCCGCGCCGTTGCAGATGATCGCATCCGCGGGCAGCCGCTCTCGCATCGCCGCGACGCACGGCCCCAGGTCCATGAGCAGATCGCGCGGCGCCGGCGTCGACCAGGCGCGCCACTCAGCATGCGCCTCCTGACCCGCGGTCCGCGGCGGTAGGTCGACCGCGAGCAGCGCCTCTGCGAATTCGGCCATCCCCGCGCACACCGCGACGTCGGCGTGATAGGTGCGGTTCAGCTCATTGGGATCGGGGTGGACATGGACGATGCGCTGCCCCGGATGATCGGGCGTCACCAGCGCATAGCCATCGGTCGTGGCCTCGCCCAGCCGAGGGCCGACGACGAGCAGCAGATCCGCCGTCTTTACCCGCTCGACCAGCTTGGGGTTGGGCCCATAACCAAGATTGCCCGCCCAGACCGGGCAGGCGTTCGGGATCGCATCCTGCCGCCGGAACGCTGCGGCGACGGGAATGCCGTTGCGATCCGCCCAGGTCGAGAACGCCCCCGACGCAGCCGCATCCCAGCCCGCGCCGCCGACGATCGCCACCGGCCGCTCGGCGGTCGTCAGCAGATCCGCGAGCAGGTCCATCATGTCCGCGTCGCACGCCTGCGCGACGCGCTCGACCCGCGGTCGGTCGACCGCCTCGACCACGTCCAGCAGCATGTCTTCTGGGAGTGCGAGCACCACCGGCCCGGGGCGGCCCGACATCGCGGTCGCATACGCGCGCGCGACATATTCGGGGATCCGCCGGGCATCGTCGATCCGCGCCGCCCATTTGGCGATGGGCGCGAACATCGCCTGAAAATCAATCTCCTGGAACGCCTCGCGGTCACGCGTGCCGCGGTCGATATCGCCGACGAACAGGATCATCGGCTGGGAGTCCTGCATCGCGACATGCACGCCGATCGATGCGTTGGTCGCACCGGGCCCGCGCGTGACGAAGGCGATACCGGGGCGGTGCGTCAGCGTGCCGTCCGCGCACGCCATGAACGCCACGCCGCCTTCCTGCCGGCACACCACCGTCTCGATGGCGGGCGTGTCGTGCAGCGCGTCGAGCACCGCGAGGAAGCTTTCGCCGGGCACGGTGAAAATACGGTCGCAGCCTTGTGCGACGAGTTGGTCGACGAGAATTTGGCCGCCGGTACGCTGGGTCATGACAATCTCCTGCCGCCACCGTAGCCCGGCAATCGTCACCAAGTCGAGAACGCCCGCCCGACATTGCCGTCCACTGCCCGGCGCATTATGCCGCGGTAAAGACGATAGGAGGATGCATGGCGAACAAGCGCTACACCGACGCGGCGGCGGCACTCGAGGGTGTGCTGTTCGACGGGATGACGATCTGCGCGGGCGGGTTCGGGCTGTGCGGCATCCCCGAGCGGCTGATCGACGCGATCGAGGCGTCGGGCGTCAAGGACCTGACGATCGCGAGCAACAATGCCGGGATCGACGGGCAGGGTCTCGGCAAGCTGCTCCGTTCGCGCCAGGTGAAGAAGATGATCTCGTCCTATGTCGGCGAGAACAAGGAATTCGAGCGGCAATATCTGAGCGGCGAGCTCGAGGTCGAATTCTGCCCGCAGGGGACGCTTGCCGAGCGCTGCCGCGCGGGCGGCGCGGGCATCCCCGGCTTCTACACCAAGACCGGCGTCGGCACCCTGGTGGCGGAGGGCAAGGAGGTGAAGAGCTTCGACGGGCAGGATTATATCCTCGAACGGGGCATCCGTGCGGACCTGAGCATCATCAAGGGCTGGAAGGCGGACGAGAGCGGCAACCTGATCTTCCGCAAGACCGCGCGCAACTTCAACCAGCCGATGGCCACCGCGGGCAAGATCTGCGTCGCCGAGGTCGAGGAGATCGTTCCCGTTGGCAGCCTCGATCCCGATACTATCCACCTGCCGGGGATCTATGTGAAGCGGATGATCGTCGGTGCGCCCTACGACAAGAAGATCGAATTCCGCACCGTCCGCGAGCGGGTCTCCGCGTGAAACCAGGCCCGATAATGTGCCGCAAACGCAGCCATTTTTCCTGGACCGCTGCGCTCGCAGGGGCACTGGTTCTGCAAGGGTGCGTCAGCGTGACCTCGCCGACCGCGATCGTCTCCGCACCGGTGACCGTCGACGGCGTCCCGGCGGGCATGCAGTATCTCTACGCCTCGGGCGAGGCCGCCGCCGCCAGCATCCAGGCATGGAACGCGCTTGTCGGCTATGTCCGTGCGCAGCGCACGCCGACATCGGTCGTCCTCGCGCCAGGCGCGACGCTCGCCGCGCCGCGCTGGACCGCATGCGGCAGCAAGCCCAAGGCCGTGGTGTTCGACGTCGACGAGACCGTGCTGCTCAATCTCGGCTTCGAATATGATGCGTCCACGGGGCGGCCCTGGTCCGAACCGCGCTGGCAGGAGTGGGAGCGCACCGGCATCAAGCAGGTCGCGCCCGTTCCCGGCGCGCTTGCCGCACTGACGCAGTTGCGCGCGATGGGCGTGACGGTGGTCTTCAACTCCAACCGCGCCGCCGCCAATGCCGCACAGACGCAGGCGGCGATCGAAGCCGCGGGCCTTGGCCCCGCCCGCCACGGCGAGACCTTGTTCCTCGCCGGCGACGACGCGACCGGATCAAAGAAGGACGGCCGCCGCGCGACGATCGCCGCGCGCTATTGCGTCGTCGCGATGGGCGGCGACCAGCTCGGCGATTTCAGCGACCTGTTCAACGCAGGCCAGACCCCCGCCGCGCGGCGTGCGGTGGTGCAGTCGCCCGCGATCACGGCGAAATGGGGGGCAGGGTGGTTCGTGCTGCCGAACCCCGTCTACGGCACCGCGCTGAAAGGTAGCCGTGACGAGGTCTTTCCGCCCGCGATCCACTGGGCGCCGACACAGGGAATCCACTGATGACCGACCACCCCAACGCGATCAAGCTCGATCCCGGCGCCGCGTTGACGGACGAATCGGTCGAGGTCGCGCGGATCTGGATCACCAACAATGCGGGCAGCAACGTGCTGATCGACGCGGGCATCCTCGAGGATCCGACGGTGTTCGGCTACCTCCTCGCCGACACGATCCGTCACGCCGCCCGCGCCTATGCGGGCACCTGGGGCATCGCCGAGGATGCCGCGCTGCGCGACCAGGTCACGACCATCACCACCATCCAGGAAGGAACGCTCAACTGATGCCGTGGGATCGCAACCAGATGGCGGCGCGGGCCGCACAGGAACTCAAGGACGGCTATTACGTCAATCTCGGCATCGGCATCCCGACGCTCGTCGCGAACAACATTCCCGACGGCATGACGGTCACGCTCCAGTCGGAGAACGGGATGCTCGGGATCGGGCCGTTCCCCTATGCGGGCGAGGAAGATGCCGACCTGATCAACGCGGGCAAGCAGACGATCAGCGAACTGCCCTCGTCGGTCTATTTCAGCTCGTCCGACAGCTTTGCGATGATCCGCGGCGGGCATATCGACCTGACCGTGCTCGGCGCGATGGAGGTCAGCGAAGACGGCGACATCGCCAACTGGATGATCCCGGGCAAGATGATCAAGGGCATGGGCGGCGCCATGGATCTGGTCGCGGGCGTCAAGCAGATCATCGTCGTCATGGATCACACCGCCAAGGACGGGACGCCTAAGTTCATCCCGTCCTGCTCGCTGCCGCTGACCGGCAAGAACGTGGTCGACATGATCGTCACCGACCTGGCGGTGTTCCAGCGTAGCGACCATGATGCGCCGTTCAGGCTGGTCGAACTCGCGCCCGGCGTGACCGCGGACGAGGTCGCGGCCAAGACCACCGCGCGCTATACCGCCTGATGGGCTATACGCTCGTCACCGCGAACCGGAATTATTCCAGCTGGTCGCTTCGGCCGTGGGTGTTGATGCGGGCGCTGGGGATCGCGTTCGAGGATCGGATCGAACCCTTCCTCGCGCCCGAGAATTACGATGCGTTCCGGCTGTTCTCGCCGACCGGGCAGGTGCCGGTGCTGATCGATGGCGAGCGGACGGTGTGGGATTCGCTGGGTATCGCGCTCTACCTCGCCGAGCGGCACGACGGCGTCTGGCCGTCCGATGGCGATGCGCGCGCCTGGGCGGTCTGCGCGGCGGCAGAGATGCATGGCGGGTTCGCGGCATTGCGCAACGAGCGGACGATGAACGTCGGCGTCCGCGTCGATCCGGTCCGCGGCAGTGACGCGCTCGACCGCAACGTCGCGCGCGTCACCGAACTCTGGGCGGAAGGTCTCGACCGGTTCGGCGGGCCCTGGCTCGCAGGCGCCGACTTTACCGCCGTCGACGCCTTCTTTGCGCCTGTCGCGTTTCGCGTCCGCACCTACGGGATCGATGTCGGTCCGCAGGGCCTTGCATGGGTCGAGCGGATCATCGCGCATCCGGCGATGCGCGAATGGGAAGACGCCGCGCTCGGCGAGACGTGGCGCGAGGCCGGGCACGAGGCCGAACTGGCGGCCAGCGGATCGATTACCGCAGATTTCCGCCGCTGATGCGCCGCGTTGCCATTGTCATCGCGCTGGTCGTGATCCTGATTGCGGGCACGGCGTTCACTGCGGGGCCCGGCACGCTCAGCGTGCTCGATGGGGTAATGGGCGGCGGCCGCGGCACTGCGCGGGTGCGGGAGGGCGTTCCGTTCGGCACGCATGGCCAGAAACTCGACGTGTGGCGGCCATCGGGCGGCGCGAAGACGGGGCTGCCGGTGCTGATCTTCTGGTATGGCGGCGGCTGGGTGCACGGGTCGCGTAGCGCCTATGCGTTTGCCGCGCGCGCCTATGCGAAGGCGGGCTACGTCGTCGTCATGCCCGATTACCGCAAGGTTCCCGACGTCCGCTTCCCCGCCTTCCTGCAGGATGGCGCCGAGGCGGTGAAGTGGACGCGCGATCATATCGAGGCGTCGGGCGGCGACCCGAACCGGATCGCCGTCGCCGGTCACTCCGCGGGGGCGTATACGGTCGCGATGCTGACGCTCGACCCGCGCTGGTTGCGTGCCGAAGGTGTCGATCCGCGGATCATCAAGGCCGCGGTCGGGTTGTGCGGGCCCTATGACTTCTACCCGTTCACCGCCAGGCGCGCGATCGATGCGATGCAGGGGGCGGCGGATCCGGTGATGACCCAGCCGATCCACTTCGCGCGACGCGATGCGCCGCCAATGCTGCTCGTGTCGGCGGGCGACGACACGCAGGTGAAGGCGCACAACGCCGACAACCTGACGGCAAAGCTCACCGCGCTCGATGCACCGGTGCGGCATGTCGACTATCCGGGGCTAAGCCACGAGGATGTGGCGATGGCGCTGTCCAAGCCGTTCCGCGGCAAGGCGCCGGTACTCTCGGACAGCGTGGCATTCCTGAACCAGGCGATGCGCTGACCGCGTCCCGGCCGTCGACGGTCGGGGGCGAGGATGACGACGGACGAGCAGGAACACCGCCACCCTCGTTGACAGGACGGAGCCCCGCCGCCCCGACCTTGGCCCGCCGCCGGATTTTTTGTGTCCGGCGGCGGGCTTGCGGCCTTACCAGATCCGGACGCGGTCCGCGGGCGCGAGATATTGCGCGTCCCCGGGCTTCACGTCGAACGCCTTGTACCAGGCGTCGACGTTGCGCAGCGGGTTGATCGCACGGATCTGCCCCGGCGAATGGGGATCGCTGACGAGCTGCTGGCGCAGCGCCTCGGTGCGGAACAGCGTGCGCCAGACCTGACCCCAGCCGAGGAAGAAGCGCTGGTCGCCACTATAGCCGTCGAGCACCGGCGCAGGCTTGCCGCCGAGCGAGGTGTGATAGGCGTCAAGCGAGATCAGCACGCCCCCGAGATCGCCGATATTCTCGCCCATCGAGGCGCGGCCGTTGATCTTCACGCCGGGCAGGCCTCGAAGGTATAGGCCTCGTACTGCGCGCCGAGCTTGACCGCCTGTGCCTCGAACTTGGCGGCATCCTGCGCGGTCCACCAGTCGCGCAGCACGCCCTTGCCGTCGGACTTGCGACCCTGGTCGTCGAAGCCGTGGCTGATCTCGTGCCCGATCACGCCGCCGATGCCGCCGTAATTGACCGCGGGATCGGCATCCGGATCGAAGAACGGCGGCTGGAGGATCGCTGCGGGGAAGACGATCTCGTTCTTCACCGAGTTGTAATAGGCGTTCACGGTCTGCGGGGTCATGCCCCATTCGGCCTTGTCGACCGGGCCGCCCATGCGGTTGCGGCGATAGTCCCATTCGAACCGCCCGGCGCGCTCGACATTGCCGATCAGGTCGCCCGGGGTGATCTGCAGCGCGCTATAGTCACGCCATTTGTCGGGATAGCCGACCTTCACGCTGAAATTGGCGAGCTTGGCCTGCGCCTCCTGCTTGGTCGCGGCACCCATCCAGGGCAGACCGTCGATCCGCCCGCGCAGTGCGATCCGCAGGTTGCCGACGAGTTCGTCCATCTTGGTCTTCGAAGCCGGCGGGAAATAGAGCGCGACGTAATCGCGGCCGATCGCCTCGCCCAGCGCGCGTTCGGTAACGCCGATCCCGCGCTTCCAGCGATCGCGCTGCTGCGGCTGGCCGTTGAGGAATTTCGAGCGGAAGTCGAAATTGGCGACGACGAACCGCTTCGACAGCAGGGGCGCGATGTCGTCGGCGGTGCGGAACGCCTGCCAGGCCTTCAGCGTGTCGAGGTCGGTGGTGGCGAAGACCTCGGCGATCTTCGGAAAGGCGGTGTTCTGCGCGACGATCGCGCGGTTGGCCTTGTCGATGCCCGCGGCAGTCCAGAACTTGGCCCAGGGGAAGCCCGGCGCCTGCGCCTGAAGCTGCGCGAGCGTCATCGGGTTGTAGGTCTTGTCGCGGTCGCGGCTCTGCGCGCGGGTCCAGTGCGCCTGCGCGATCCGCGTCTCCATCGCGACGATCTTTGCCGCGGCGGCCTGCGCGTTCGGCCAGTTCGCCATGCCGAGCATCTGCGCGACATAGGCCTGGTAGCGCACGACCTGCGGCGCGAATTTCGGATCAAGATACAGGTCGCGGTCGCCGAGCCCCAGGCCCGACTGGCGCAGATACAGCGCATAGACGTCGGGCTGCTTCGCGTCGTCGTTGACGCCGGGACCGAAGAAGCTGGCGCCGAACCCGCCCATCGACTTGCCCATCAGCACCGCGACATCGTCCTTCGTCGTCGCGGCCTTGACCGGGGCGAGCCGCTGCAACAGCGGTGCAGCGTCAGCGCGTTCGATCGCGGCTTCGTCCATGAAGCCTTGGTAGAGCGTCGCGACCTTGGCGCGATCGGGGTTGGCGGCGTCGCCGGGCTTATAGCCCTCGACCAGCGTGCGCATGCGTGCCTCGGACAGGTCGCGCAGTACCGCGAAGGCGCCGTAGGACGAGCGGTCCGCCGGGATCTGCGTTCTCTTGACCCAGCTGCCGTTCACATAGTCGAACCAGTCGTTGCCGGGCTTCACGCTCTTGTCCATGCCGGCAAGGTCGAAGCCCCAGCGGCCATAGCGCGTCGCGGCCGCCGCATCGGCTGCGGGCGTGCCCGATGCCGCGTCCTGCGGCAGGATCGATTCGAGCGTACACGCCTCGTCGATACAGGCGTGAAGGTCCTGCGCGGTGGCGGGCGTGGCGGCGGCGATGGCGATCAGCGAGACAAGAACGGCGAACTTCGATTTCACAGGGCGATCTCCGGGGGAGGGCCAGACCGGGACCGGCAGGCCATGGACGAGAAAGTGCAACAGCGCTGTCGTTTGTGCAATCCTTCTATGTTCCCCGTGCGTTGCGCGTGCCGGCTGTGCGTCGGGCCGCTTTGCGCCTATCGAGCGGGCACGATGATTTTGCGGCAAATGGGGGCAGGATGACACGTATCGCGGGACCGGACGATCATGTCGTCATCGTCGGGGGCGGTTTTTCGGGCACGTTGCTGGCGATCAACCTGATGCGGCACGGCGGACCGCGCGCGACTTTGGTCGAGCGGCGCCAGCGCCAGCTCGCACGCGGCGTCGCGTATAGCGCGGCGCATCCGAGCCACCTGCTCAACGTGCGCGCGGGCAACATGAGCGCGCTCCCCGACGATCCCGACCATTTCGTCCGCTGGCTCGAAGCGCGCGGCGACGGCGACCGCAAGACGTTCGTGCCGCGCACGACCTACGGCCTGTATCTGCGCGAGATGCTCGACGCGACGATCGCGCAATCGGCGGGACGGCTGGTGCTTGCGCAAGGCGAGGTCTGCGCGATCGACTTCGCCAGCACCGACAGGCTTGCGGTGACGATGGCGGATGGCAGCGCGATTGCCGCGGACAGTGCGGTGCTCGCGCTCGGCAACCTGCCGCCGCACACGCCGCCGGGGCTCAACCCCGACGACCTTCCGCCCGGACGCTATAGCGCGGATCCCTGGGCGTCGGACATTGGCGAGGGGCTCGGGCCGGACGACACGGTCGTGCTGGTCGGGACCGGGTTGACCGCGATCGACGCCGCGCTGCTGCTCGATGCCGGCGGGTTTTCGGGACAGATCCTGGCGGTGTCGCGGCGCGGGCTCTCACCGCGGCGGCATGTCGATGGCGCGCCGCCCGCGCGGGTCCTCGACAAGCCGCAGGGGGATTTGTCGGCGATCGTCCGGCACGTCCGCGATCGTGCCAAGGCGGATGGCTGGCGCGCGGCGGTCGACGAGCTTCGCCCCGTGACCCAGATGCTCTGGGCGGCCGCCCCGACATCGCAGCGCGCACGGTTCCTGCGGCACGCGCGACCCTATTGGGACGTCCACCGGCATCGGCTGGCGCCGGAGGTAGCGGACCGGGTCGATGCGTTGGTCTCGACCGGGCGGCTCCGGTTCACAGCGGGGAAGATCGTGTCCGCCGCGGCAGCCGGTGATGCTGTGGATCTAAATTGGCGACCCCGCGGCACGGACCAGGCGGTCGTCACGCGGGCGGCGCGGATCGTGAACTGTACCGGGCCGCAGGGTGATCTGATGCGATCGAGCGAGCCGCTGATCCGGCATTTGATCGCGGACGGGGCGATCCGGCCCGATCCGCTTCGTCTCGGGGTCGACGTCGATGCCCAGTCACAGGCGATCGGCCGCGACGGGCATGCCGAACAGCGGCTTCACTGTATCGGGCCGATGACCCGCGGCGGATTGTGGGAGGTCGTCGCGGTTCCCGATATCCGGCAGCAAAGCTGGGATCTGGCCAGGCGCCTGTCGAATGCGCAATGGGTCGGGGGCGAGGGGCTCTAGCTCGCCGGACGCTATGCGCTGCCAGCATCACGCGATGCTGGCAGCGCATGGGCTCAGAACCGGAACGCCGCCGTGGCGCGCAGGCTGTGCCAGCGGAACTTCTCGTCGCTGCGGCGGAAATCGGTGCCGCTGGTGTTTGGCGCGATCAGGAACGGGTTGTTCGCCAGCAGAACCGGGCTGCCGGCCAGTGCCGTGCCCGCCGTCACGCGAACGCGCGCATCGTCATCCTGATACTGGTGGAACATGTATTCCATGCCGATCGAGATGTTCTTGGTCAGCTTCTGCTCGATGCCGCCGCCGCCGAGAATGCCCCACTGGTTCTTCGAGCCAGTCGCCGAAAACGCGTTCGCCGTGTTTGTCGTGAAGAACAGATTGTCGATCTTGGCATAGCCCGCACCGAACGTGCCGTAGAACAGCGTGGTGTTGGCCGCATAGCCCAGGCGGCCGCGGGCGGACGCTTCCCACTTCAGCTTGCGCGCCATCGTGTAGCTCGCAGGCGTGGTCGAGAAGCCCGACGTGCTGTCGGTGATGTCGCTCGTGCCGAATTCGCCGACGACACCGACGACGATGTTGCCGCGCTGAACGTCGAGGCCTGCACGACCATAATAGGCCCAGCCATCGTCGTCGTTACGGCAGCCGGAAGCCGCGGCACCGGTACGCGCCGAGCCGTTGCAGAAGCCCGGCGAGAAGGCGTTGGCGCCGGTGATGGTGTTGACGCTGTCGTTGAAAGCGCCGTCGCCGTTGCGGTCGAACAGGATCGACGAGCCGACGTCATTGCCCTGCACGTCATACCCACCGGCCGCACCGATATAGACGCCCGAGAACGGACGATCCGCGGTGGTTTCCTGCGCGGCGGCCGGAACGGCAAAACGCCCGCGACGGCGAGGCCGGCGAGCGTGGTCAGTTTCATGGAATGCTTCATGGTCGTTCCCCAAACGAGGGGCCGCGACGCGCCCGATGTGCGCCGCGGCCCAGGTTGTCCTGTTTCAGTTCGTGACGACGATCACGCGTTGGCGCCGCTGGTGCGCAGTGCATCGGTGCGGTTGTTGGTGCCGTTGGGGAAGAAGCCCCCGCCGATCTTTGCGGTGTTGGTCAGATAGGCGATGTTGTGCACCTGTGCGACCGACCGGCTGAACGCCAGGCCGTTGGCGTCGGTCGGGACGATGTTCGACACGGTTGGATCCATGCCGGTGATGCCCTGATCGATGTCGCCGATGATGCCCGTCGTGGCGTTGGTGACGGTGCCGTCCAGGCTGTCGCGCGCGTCGCTGATCTGGTTTGCGGCGGTACGCAGCGACGGCGTCTGCAGTCCCTTGCGATACAGGATCGTGCGGATCAGGCCGGCGTGATACGCCTCTGCCGCGAGGATGCCGGCGGCCGCCTCGAGATAGGTCTTGTTGCCGATCAGCGTTGCGCCGCCCTTATACGCCGAGACGCCGACATCCTCGAAGATGAACGCGCCGAGCAGGAAGCTGTTGTCGTCGGCATACGGATCGAACACGCCCGTATCCGGTACGACACGTGCCGCACGTGCGGCCAAGGTGAAGGCGCCCGGCGCAGCGCGGTGCCGGCAGAGATGTCCAGTGCAGGCTGTGCGACCGCGGCGGTGCCGAGTGCCCGGCGCAGAAAGGCGACGTGCGCGACTTCGTCGATGGCGATTTCGCGCGCATATTCACGGACGATCGCGTCCTGGAACGGCACCTGTCGACCACCCGTCACGCCCCCCTGAGTCCCGGTACCGGTCAGCAGGCTGGCGTTGAGGCCAACGCCGAACGTCGCGAATGCGTAGAACTGCGCCTCGAGATATTCGAGGTTGAGCGCGAAGTTCAGCACGTCGGCATCGGTGATGGCGGATCCCGTCGCGGGTGTCGGCGTGGGCGTCGGCGACGGCGCCAGATCGGCATCGTCGTTACCGCAGGCCGCGAGCAGCGAGGCACCGCCGACGGCGAGCGCACTGCCACCGGCAAAGCGCAGGAAGCCGCGGCGTTCGTTGCGCCGGGCGGCGATGGCGTCGAATATTTCGAGCTTGGTATTGAGGTCGGTCATTGGGTTAATCCCCTGAATAGCAAAGAAAGCTGACGGCAGAGCTGAAGCGGTTCAGGCTGCTGCGGTGCTCGTCTTGATGTTGCCGTTCATGCCTGCCGGGAAGAACCCGCCCGCGGCCACTGCGCCACTGTTCAGGTACACGATGTTGAGCACCTGGCTCACCGAGCGGCTATAGGCGACACCGTCGGCGTCCAGCGGCACGATGTTCGACACGGTCACCGCCGCCTGGGTGGCGGACAGGTTGATCGGCGTCGCGCTGTAGGACGAGATCCCCTGATCGATATCGTTCGCGCCGAAGATCGTCGTGTTGGCACCACCACCGTCGAGGCTGTCGCGCGCGCGCGAAATGGCATCGGCGGAGGTGCGCAACGACGGCACGTCGATACCCTTGCCGTACAGCGTCGTGCGGACGATCGCGGCATGATAGGCCTCGACCGCGAGCAGGCCGGCCGCGGCATCGAGGAACGTCTTGTTCGTGAGCAAGGGGGCGGCACCCTTGTAGGCGGTGACGCGACGTCCTCGAAGATGAACGCGCCGAGCAGGAACGCCTCGTCAGAGGCATAGGGATCGAAAGCGGTGCCGGCAGGCACGAGCCCGGCGGCCTGCGCGGCGACCGAGAAGGCGCTGGTCGGCGAAACGCTGACGTCGATCACCGGCTGCGACACCGTCGAGCTGCCGAGCGCAGTGCGAAGGAACCTGACATGCGCGATCTCGTCCTGTGCGATTTCGCGTGCATATTGCTCGACGATGGGATCGGTGAACGCGACCTTGCGGCCGCCACGAACCGCACCCTGCGTACCGCTGCCGGTCAGCAGAGCATTGTCGAGTCCTGTGCCATAGGCTGCATAGGAGTAGAATTGCGCCTCGAGATATTCGAGGTTGAGCGCGAAGTTCAGGACGTCGGCGTCGGTTACCGACTGTGCCGCGGCTGCGCTCGAGAGGGACAGAGCGGTCGCTCCGGCTGCCGTCATCGCAGCCGCACCAAGTGCATTTTTGAAGAACTCACGCCGGTCGTTGCGCCGTTCGACACGGGCATCGAGAGCATCGATCAGATGGGTTGATTGGGTCATTGGCTTCATCTCCCTGAACCAGGCACGTCGGCACACGGTCGGCCTCGATCGCCTCTGGCGGGCGATCCTGTGTGCACAACGGTTCAAGGAACGGGAGCTGGGAGATAAAGTTGCAACTAAATGGATTACTTGGGCAAACTTCTCCAAATACACTAATCGCGCGCAATGTTTTCAGTAATGCTGCACCACAGCATTTATCGCGCCATTCATGATGGCGGGCTTAACTTGTCCTGTGCACGGGTCGCAAAATCCGTGGCGTCATGGCGTTCGTGGAGCTGGCTTGCAGGATCGCCCATGACGCGGTTGACCATGCGGCCACGCTGGACCGCGGGGCGTGCGCCGATCGCATCCGCCCAGCGCTTCACGTTCGGATAGTCCTGGACCTGAAGGAACTCACCGGCGTCGTAGAGCTGGCCCTGGACCAGCGCCCCGTACCAAGGCCAGGCGGCCATGTCGGCGATCGTATAGGCGGCACCGGCCAGATACGCGCTGTCGGCAAGACGCCGGTCGAGCACGTCGAGTTGGCGCTTGGCCTCCATCGCGAACCGGTCGATCGCATACTCGATCTTGACCGGCGCATAGGCGTAGAAATGGCCGAAGCCGCCGCCGACGAACGGGCCGCTGCCGACCTGCCAGAACAGCCAGGACAAGCAGGTCGCGCGCGCTGCCGGTTCGGTCGGTAGGAACGCGCCGAATTTCTCCGCGAGATGCATCAGGATCGCGCCGGATTCGAAGATCGGCAGCGGCGTCGTGCCGCTGCGATCCATGAGCGCCGGGATCTTGGAATTGGGATTGATCTCGACAAAGCCGCTGCCGAACTGGTCGCCTTCGTTGATCCGGATCAGCCAGGCGTCATATTCGGCGCCGGCATGGCCGAGCGCGAGCAGCTCCTCGAGCATGATCGTGACCTTCACCCCGTTCGGCGTGCCGAGCGAATAGAGCTGCAGCGGGTGGCGCCCGACCGGCAGCTCCTTGTCATGCGTCGATCCGGCAACCGGCCGGTTGATCGCGGCGAACCGGCCGCCATTGTCGCGGTTCCAGGTCCAGATTGCCGGGGGGGGTATAGGTCGGGGCGTCGGTCATCGGGCTGCTCCGTGCATCAAAAGGGTGGGCTCGGGGTTCGGTCTCGACCATCCTAACGCCTAGACGCCGTGATAGTCGCGATACCATCGGATGAAGCGTGGCACGCCCTCGGTGATGCTGGTGGTGGGGGCGAAGCCGAGATCGTTGCCGATCGCGCTGACATCGGCGCAGGTGCGCACGACATCGCCCGCCTGCATCGGCAGGTCCTGGCGGATCGCCTTGCGACCGATCGCCTGCTCGAGCACGTCGATGACCTCGCCGAGCTGTTCGGCGCGACTGTTGCCGATATTGTAGACGCGGTGCGGCCCCATGCTGCCGCCGGGCTTCGCCTGGCCGTCATCCGCAGGCGGCGCATCGAGCGCGGCGACGATGCCGGCGACGATGTCGTCGATATAGGTGAAGTCGCGCTCCATCCGGCCTGCATTGAACACCGGAATGGGCTCGCCGGCGAGGATCGCCTTGGTGAAGATCCACATCATCATGTCGGGACGACCCCAGGGGCCGTAGACGGTGAAGAAGCGCAGCCCGGTCTGCGGCAGGCGATAGAGATGCGCGTAGCTCTCGCTCATCAGCTCGTTCGACTTCTTCGTCGCGGCATAGAGCGACAGCGGGCGGTCGGTGCGATCCTCGACGCGGAAGGGCACGCTGTCATTGCCGCCATAGACCGACGAGGACGAGGCGTAGACCAGGTGCCGGACTTGCCGCGCGCGCGCGAGTTCGAGGATGTTGAGATGCCCGACCAGATTGGCCCGGGCATAGGCCATCGGATTCTCGATCGAGTAGCGGACGCCGGCCTGCGCACCGAGATGGACGATCCGGTCGATGTCGAGGCCTGCCACCGCCGCGTCGAGCGCGGGCGTATCCGCGAAATCGAGCTTGGCGAAGGTGAAGGCCGCGCCGTGCCGGTCACGCAGATAGGCGAGCCGCGCCGCCTTGAGCGCGGGGTCGTAATAGGCGTTGCATTCGTCGATGCCGAACACCGTCTCGCCACGTGCCAGCAACGCGTCCGCGACATGCATGCCGATGAAGCCGGCGGCGCCGGTTACGATCACTGTCATCGCTGTTCTTTCCTGATGGGTTCGGCGGCACCGAGAAGCGATGCCGATACCAGTGTCAACCCCATCAATCCCGCATCCCTGCTGTGCCGCGCGAGGCGGCGCGAGCGCGACGTCCATCATCGGGACGGCGGCGGCGGTGGCCGGTCTTCAATGTCGAGACCCGGCGAAGAACGGGCAAAGTATTGAAGCCAATCAATACTAAGCCAGATTATAGGACAACTAGCATTTCGCTGCAAAGCAGTATAGCCATAGGCCGCAAGCGCGCGGATACTTCCGTACAGAAACGAGTGGGTGGTATGAACGTAGATCAAGTTTTTGGTGGAACACACTCTCCGGGTGTATCGCCGGAAAAATTTGCGATGCCACCGGGAATGCGGATGCGGTATGACTTGCCCCAGGCAAGCCTTGCCGAATGCCTGACCGGATATGCGATCTATTCGGCCAGTGATCGCAATCCGCTCGTCAACTGGTATCTACCTGCACCAGTTATGATTTCTATTCTGGCGGATGCGGGGCCGATCACCGTGGCGATCGGCAACCACCGGTTCGGGCCGCTCGAGCGCGCCAGTCTCTACGGCCCGACCAGCCGCGCGTTTCGCACCGTCACGCATGGCGGCGTCGCGGTCGGGATCGGAATCAGCGCGATCGGCTGGTCCCGGATGACGTCGCGGCTGGCGGGTGATTTCCGCAACCGCATCGTGCCGCTCGAGACGCTGCTCGGTCCGGAAGTGTCGCGCCGGCTGACGACGGGGCTCGACGCGCTGTCCGACGATGCGATGATCAAGCCGTTCCTAGACGACGTGCTGGAACCGCTGTTCCAGCGCCGGCACCCGCAGGAGGAACTGATCCGTGCATTCGCCGCGCTGACGGTGACCGACGGGGTGATCGAGATGCAGGATGTCGCCGACCGGCTGGGGATCGAGACGCACGCGCTCAGGCGGCTCGCCACCCGCCATTTCGGTATGCTGCCCAAGATGCTGTTGCGGCGCGCGCGCTTCCTGCGGTCGTTCATCCGGCTGATCCGGCCCGATGGCCATGTCGATTATTCGGCGATCGACAGCAGCTATTTCGACGCGTCCCATTTCCTGCGCGACGCGACAACGTTCCTCGGCACGACGCCGCGGCGTTTCCTCGCATCGGAGACGTTGTTCCTGAAATCCAGCCTGCGTGCCCGCGCGGCGGTGATCGGTACACCGACGCAGGCGCTGCACATCCCGACGCCCCCCGGTCAGTGTCAGCAGCATCATCCGCACCGTCCATGACGGCCGCGGCCGCCGCGACGAGCTGCCAAGCTAGCCGCAGCGGGCACATCCGGTTGGCCCTTCAATCGCCGATATGCGTTATGTCGAGGGGGGACGCAGATCGGATACGCGGATGATGCAGGAAGTTGAATTGAAGCTCGTCCTGACGGCGGACGCCGCGGACCAGGTCGCGCGCGAACTGCCGTCGGATGAGGCGACCCGTACCACGATGCTCGAGGCGATCTATTTCGACACGCCCGAGCAAACGCTACGGAAGCACGGCGCGTCGCTGCGGATCCGGCGCGCGGGCGATACGCGGATCCAGACGATCAAGATCGACCCGGCAAAGGGCGCCGGGCTGTTTTCACGCCCCGAATGGGAACGGCCGGTCATGGACGATCGTCCGCGTCTCGACGACACCACGCCGGTCTTCGCGCTGCTCGACGGGACGACCGAACGGCTCGCGCCGGCCTTCACCGTGTCGGTGGAACGACGCAGCTGGGAGATCAGCGAGAACGGGGCGGAGATCGAGCTCGTGCTGGACCGCGGGATGGTCCGGGTTGGCGAGCGGCAGTCGCCGGTCTGCGAAGTCGAGATCGAACTCAAGCGCGGCGACCCGACCGCGCTGTTCACGCTGGCCCGCCGGATCGCGGATATGGTGCCGCTGCGGCTCGGCGTCGTGACCAAGTCCGAGCGCGGTTACGGCCTGACCGGGCCGGTGCGTCGCGCCTTCAAGGCCGAGCCGGTATCGCTCGATGGCGACGCGACGACGATCGAGGCGCTCCGGATGGTTATTGGCGCCTGCCTGCGGCATTATCGGCTGAACGAGACGATCCTGCTCGAGACGCGCGCGCCGGAAGCGCTGCACCAGGCGCGTGTCGCGTTGCGGCGGACGCGCGCCGCGCTCGGGCTCTTCAAGCGCGTGCTGGGACGCGAGCAGACGGCCCATTTCCGGTCCGAGCTGCGCTGGCTGGCGCAGACGCTGGGGCAGGCGCGCGATCTCGACGTGCTGGCGGACATGGCGGCGGCGAAGCTGGGCGCGGGGGACGTCTTTGACCGGATCGAGGCGGCGCGCGGTCTGGCCTATGACGAGGTCGATGTGGCGCTGGAGTCGTCGCGCGTGCGGGCGGTGATGCTCGATCTGACGCAGTGGCTTGCGGTCGGCGACTGGTCGACGGCGGACGCGACGCGGGAGGTGCGCGAGGCGCCCGCCCGCGAATTTGCAGCGGCGGCGCTCCGCAAGCGACGCAAGGCGCTCAAGATTGGCGCGCCATCGCTCGCGCTGCTGACGGACGACGAACGCCATGCGATCCGCAAGGACGCCAAGACGCTGCGCTATGCGACGGAATTCTTCGCGGACCTGTTCGCCGATACGGCGCAGCAAAAGCGGCAGGCCAAGTTCGTCTCGACGCTCGAAACGCTGCAGGACCGGCTCGGCACGCTGAACGACGCGGCAACGGTGCCCGCGATCCTCGCCCGGCTGGGGATGGAGGATAATGAAGCGGCGCTGGTCGACGATCGCAAACACGCCAAGCGGCTCGACCGCGCTGCCGCGGCGCACTCGGCGCTGCTCGACCGGAAAGCCTTCTGGCGCTGATCGGGTGCACGACCGGCGCAGGTCGATGCAGATCAGCCTGTGCGCGCTGGTCGTCGTCGTCGGGGGTGTCTGGCCCGGGCGATCCTGCTGCCGCCGCCGCTGCAAAGCTATGCCGGGATGCTCGGCTGACGCGTCATTGCGACATCAGGCCGCGGCCGAATCAGTCCAGTCGCGCTCCGCCAGCGTGCGGGTTTCGGTGACGGGGAGCGCGCGGCCGAACAGATCGCCTTGCGCGTGCGTACAGCCGAGTGCCGCGACAAGCTGGCGCTCGTCCTGCGTCTCCACGCCTTCGGCGATGGTCGCGATGTCGAGGCTTTGCGCGAGCGCGACCACCGCGCGGATGATCGCCAGCGCCTCACGGCCGCCGCGCGCTGCGGCACGGACAAAGCTGCCGTCGATCTTGATCGAGGAAAAGCGGGTGCGGCTGAGATAGCCCAGCGACGAGTGGCCAATGCCGAAATCATCGAGGCTCAGGCGTACGCCAAGGTCGAGGATACGCGCGAGGGTCGTCGTCGCGCCACGATCCTCGCGCAGGAAGACGCCCTCGGTAACCTCGAGCTCGAGCCGGTCGGCTGACAGTCCGCTGTCGGCGAGTACGGTCGCGACGGTCGTGACGAAACCGTCATTCTGCAGCTGGACCGGCGATACGTTGACGGCGATGCGCAGACCCTCCGGCCAACTCGCGGCTTCGGCGCAGGCGGTGCGCAGGACCCAGGCGCCGATCTGCGCGATGATCCGTGCGTCTTCGGCGAGCGGGATGAAGCGGGACGGCGGGACCATGCCGAACTCCGGGCTTTCCCAGCGCAGCAGCGCCTCGAAGCCGCGCAGCATGCCGCCCTGCGTGTCGATGATCGGCTGATAGGCGAGGGACATCTCACCCCGATCGAGTGCGCCGCGCAGCGCGATCTCAAGCACCCGCCGCTCCTCCGCCTGGACGTAAAGCGCGGGTTCGTAGACGCGAAACACACCGCGACCGGCATCCTTGGCGCGATAGAGCGCCAGATCGGCGGACCGGATCAGCATCTCCGACGTGCGCCCGTCGCGCGGCCCGAAGGCAAGCCCGATGCTGGCGCCGATATGCAGCGTATAGTGATCGACGTCGTAGGGCCGCGACAATGCGGTGATGATGCGTCCGGCGAGCTCCTCGACCGCGCCCGTATCGCTGGCGTCGCGGACGACGAGCGCGAACTCGTCGCCGCCAAGCCGCCCGCAGGATTCGTTCGCGCTCATCATGTGGCCGAGCCGTTCCGCGACCTGGCACAGCAGCCGGTCGCCGACCGGGTGGCCGAGCGTGTCGTTGACCGCCTTGAACCGGTCGAGATCGAGCATCATGAACGCGCAGCGTCCGCCACAGGCCTCCGCCGCGATCATCGCGTCGGACAGCGTCTCGGTGATCAGCCGACGGTTGGGCAGCCCGGTCAACGTGTCGAACCGCGCCATGCGGTTGATCTTGTCCGCGGAGGCGCGCTGGTCCGTGACATCCGCGCCGACGCCGCGGAAACCGCAGAATATTCCGCGGTCGTCGTATCGCGGCGCGGCGGCCAGCTGCCACCAGCGCTCCTGTTCGGTAAAGCGGATCGGCAGTCTCAGGTTGACGAAGCTGTCCCGGTTGCGCAGCTTTTCGGCAAGCGCGCGCAGGCCTGCCGCGAACGTGCCGCTGTCCCAGGATGGTCCGGCGAGCAGCTGGAGGATCGGCATGCCGTCGATATCTGCTGGCGCGCGACCGCACGCCCGCGCGAAACGGGCGCTGGGCCGGATCACGCGTCGTGTCGCGTCGGTCTCCCACAGCCATTCGGCAGCGCTCTCCTCAAATTCGAGCAGGAGCACGCTGATCGTCTCGTCGCGTTCGTCGAGCACCGCCTGCGCATTGTGGATCGTGACCAGCGCGCGCGCCGGCTGAGGCAGGCGGTCATCAGCAACAGCGTGAAGGCGAGCACCCCCCCCGGCGATCGCAACCGCGTGCATCAGCATGAGCTGGACGAACGATACGAAACCGAGCGTGCCGATGAACATGAGCGTGGCGAGCGGCAGCGGCGCCATCGCGAAGGCTGCCCCCGTCATCACGATCATCAGCGTGAGCCCGAGCCCGATGCTGGTCGCGACCGGGACCTGCGGGCAGAAGAAAACCGGGATGACCGACCAGGCCAAAGCGAGGCTGCCCCCCTCCCACAAGGTTGCCCGGATATCCGTCCTGCCGCCATGCCCGGCAGCGCGCGAGGGAGCGAGGCGGCGGCGGATGGTCACCCACACGGTCCCCGCGATCAGGAGCGTCGACCATGACGCGACCTGCCAGAACGGCATCCGGGGATAGAGCAATGCGGAACAGACGGCGGTCGCGAGCAGGTTGGCGGCGAGGGCGAACCAGGCGAGTTGCCGGCCGGCGTCGAGCTGCGCCGCGCGAAGCCGGCCCCATTCCCTGGGATCGCACCCTTCCGACAGCGCGAGCAGCGCGCGCATGTCGATGGGCATGTGATGCGTCGACATTCGTGTACGCGCCGGCATGGTTGGCGGGGGCGTATCGGATCCGGAAGGCGACTGTCTGTTCACACCGCCGGGCTTAATGCACGTTGGTTATCGCAACGTTCCCATCCCCTGCGTTGTGAAAAATAACCGGGTTGGGGGCAGGAGCCGCGACCGTCCCGCCGCACTGGCGGGACGGTGCGGCGGGGCAGGCAACGTCAGGCAGCGATGTCATAGGGCTTGATGTCGCCGCTCAGGTACAGGTTGCGCGCCTTGGCGCGGCTGAGCTTGCCCGACGAGGTGCGCGGCAGCGTGCGGGGAGGGATCAATTCGATCACGCAGTTCATCCCCGTCACCGAACGCACGCGTTCGCGGATCTCGTCGCGAAGGCGCAGGCGTTCACCCTCGTCGGAGCTGCGGCACTGGACAAGGACGGCGGGGGTTTCCTCGCCTCCCGGGGTTGTGATCGCGAACGCGGCGATGTCGCCCGCCTTGAACCCGGGCAGCTGCTCGACCGCCCATTCGATGTCCTGCGGCCAGTGGTTCTTGCCGTTGACGATGATCATGTCCTTCGCCCGGCCTACGATGTAGATATAGCCATCCGACATATAGCCCATATCGCCGGTATCGAGCCAGCCGTCGGACATGCACGCCGCGGTGGCGGCGTCGTCGCGGAAATAGCCGACCATCACCGACTTGCCCTTGCACCAGACCTTGCCGATCGCGCGCTCGGGGAGGGGGGTGCCGTCCTCTTCGCGGATCTCGATCGTCATGTCGCGCACCGGCTTGCCGCAATTGACGATCGCCCGGTAACGCTGCGGACGGTCTTCGCCGCGCGCGCCGCCCGACAACTGGGTTTCCTCGACCAGCTCGACGCGGATCCCTTCGCCCGGCGGCATCAGCGATACCGCCAGCGTCGCCTCGGCAAGGCCGTAGCTGGGCAGGAAGGCGGAGGCCTGGAACCCGGCATCGGCGAAGGCATCGACGAACGACTGCATCACGTCGGGACGGATCATGTCGGCGCCATTGCCCGCGACGCGCCAGCGCGACAGGTCGAACCGGTCGCTCGCCTTGGTCTGCGACGACATGCGGCGCGCGCAGATGTCATAGCCGAAGGTCGGCGAATAGCTGAGCGTCGTGCCGGTGTTGCGGCTGATGAGATCGAGCCAAGCGAGCGGACGGCGCGCGAAATCCTCGGTCTTGAGGTAATCTGTCGAGACCTGGTTGGCGATCGGCGACAGGAAACAGCCGACCAGCCCCATGTCGTGATACCAGGGCAGCCAGGACACGCAGCGATCGGTGTCGCAGACTTCCATGCCGTGGCTGTGCGCGGCGAGATTGTTCAGCAACGCCTCGTGCGTGATGACGACGCCGTGCGGGAAGCGCGTCGAGCCGCTCGAATATTGCAGATAGGCGATGTCGTCCGGACGGGCCTCGGGCAGCGTGGCGGCGGGGGCTTCGCGGGTCGCGAATTCGGACCAGTCGATCCCGTGCGTGCCCGCCAGACGCGCCGCCTCGCTCGCCATCTGCGCGAGTTCGGGCGGGAAGATCAGCATCTTGGGATCGCAGCTCGAAAGCTGGACGCGGAGCTGTTCGATATAGGAATCGCGGCCGCCGAACGACGTCGGCAGGGGCAGCGGCACCGGCCAGGCGCCCGCATAGACGACACCGAAGAACAGCGCGGCGAATTCGGGGCCGGTTTCCGCGACCAGCGCGATGCGGTCGGCAGGGGCGACGCCGGCGGCGATCAGGCGGTCGGCCATCGCCAGCGCGTCCCGGCGCAGCGTCGCATAGGGATAGGGCTGGCTGAGCGTACCGCGCGCGTCATGGAAGTTGAGGCCGCGCTGCCCCGTCGCCGCATAGTCCAGCGCCTCGCCAAGTGTCGCGAAGTCGGCAAAGCGGCGCGGTAGCGTGTCCGCGGTGGGGGTCGCCGTGCGCTGCGCCGGCATCGGATCGGCCGACGGTGCGACCGCAGGCTTTACCAGCCCGTTCGTCGCCGTCGTCTGAAAGGTGTCGATCGTCATGTGCGTCCTGTCCTCCACGTCGCGGCCTGTCCGGGGACATCCGCCGCTTGAGACCGTGCAAAGGCCAGCCATGCACGGTCGTGGCGTTCAAAATCCTATCCCAGTGTGGCACAATGATGGCGTGACCCAGGATCGCCGCCGAGAAAGACAGGAGAAACGCCCGCCAAAACCGCTGGATGCCGCGGGACTGGAGGGGTTGGCGCTGCGCTATGTCGAGCGATTCGCGACCACGCGCGGCCGCCTGAGCGATTATCTGCGGCGCAAGGTACGCGAGCGCGGCTGGGTCGAGGCGCCCGAAACCGGTCCGGCGGTGCCGCCCGCCGATCCCGAAGGGCTGGCGCAGAGGCTCGCGGATCTTGGCTATATCGACGATCGCGGCTTCGCCGAGGCGCGGGCGGCAGCGATGCAGCGCCGCGGCCTGGGTGCCCGGCGCGTCGCGGGGGCGTTTCGCGAGGCGGGGATCGACGAGGCCGATGCCGATGCGCTCGCGCCTGAAATCGCGGCGCGCGACGTCGATGCGGCGCTGGCCTATGCGAAGCGCAAGCGGCTGGGTCCCTATGCCCGGTCGGACGATAGCGACGGGGGCGGGGCAGAGAATCGTGCGCTGCGGCAAAAGCAGCTCAGCGCGATGGTGCGCGCCGGCCACGGTTTCGATCTGGCACGCAAAATTCTTGCCGCGTCCCCGTCTGAAACAATCGATGCGACAGATTTTGAGTGAAGACGCATTGCAGGTTGTTGCGGCTGCGACGAAGCGTGCTAGCAAGGTGCAGGGGTGCGTAACGATGCGTAGTGAAGCGCAATATGATGGGGACAGGCCGGCCGCGGTACCGGACGCGGTAGCGGCTGTCGGACCGCGCGCAGTGCCGGACATCGATCAAGGCGTCGATCAGCCCGCTGCACAAGCGACTGCACAGGCTATCGCGGAGCCGTCCGTGCTCGGCGGGGTGATCAAATGGTTCGATGTGACGCGCGGTTTCGGCTTCGCGGTCGCTGACGATACGGCGATCGGCGATATCCTGATCCATTTCTCGGTGCTCCAGCCGCATGGCCGGCGCAGCCTGCCAGAGGGCGCGCGGGTCGACGTGGTCGCGGTGCAGCGCGGGCGTGGGTTCCAGGCGCGCGAAGTCCTTTCGATCGATCTGAGCGGCGCGGTCGAGGAGACGGCGGCACGACCGGGCACGGCGGCGCCGGTCGACCGGATCGATCCGGTCGCGCTGATCGATGCAGCCGGCCCGTTCGAACCCGTCGTCGTCAAGTGGTTCAACCGGCTCAAGGGCTATGGTTTCCTGGTGCGGGCAAGCGACGACAGTGACGTGTTCATCCATATGGAAACGCTGCGGCGGGCGGGGATCGACGTCGTCGAGCCGGATCAGCCGTTGCAGGCCCGAATCGTGACCGGTCGCAAGGGGCCGCTGGCCGTCACGGTGGAGCGATCCGCGCCGGCGTGGTAACCCGCCCGCCGCAACCGGGGATATATGTAATGAGTAAAACCGTCTTCGCCGCGCTTCTGGCGCTTGGCCTCTGCGCGTGTTCGAACGGCGATGCCCGTGCGGGCGACGCCGCCGGCACTGACGCTGCGGCCGGCACGAACGCCGGTGCTGCGCCGGGTCAGGCCGCCGCGACGCTGGCCGTGACGATCCACAGCGCGAACGGCGCGCATGTGTTCACCGTCGAGAGCGCCAAGACCGAGGCGGAGCAGGCCCGTGGGCTGATGTACCGGACCGATCTCAAGCCGAATCGGGGCATGCTGTTCTGGCCCTATCCGACCGACGGCAGCGGGCCGCGCGAGGCGAGTTTCTGGATGAAGAACACGCCGAGCCCGCTCGACATCATCTATATCCGCGCCGACCGGACGATCGCGCGGATCGCCGAGAACACGATCCCCTTCTCCGAAACGCCGATCCCGTCGGGCGAACCCGTCGGCGCGGTCCTCGAGATCATGGGCGGGCGTGCCGGGGAACTCGGCATCGCCGAGGGCGACCGCGTCGAATGGCCGGGCGCGCCGGGCTGAACCGCCATATCCGCCGCAAAGTGCCGTCCCGCCATGGCGCAGGCACTGCGTTCGAGGTTGATGGCGCGGCGTGCACCCGCTAAGCGGCGGCTATGGGATTTCTCGCATCGACCTTCACGTGGTGGAACGGCGCCACGCTCGGCACCAAATTCGGGCTTCGCGGCAAGACGCGGATGGGCGAGGACGCGCTCGGCAACGTCTATTATGAAGGCGGCAAGGACACCGCGGGCAATCCGCGCCGCTGGGTGATCTATCAGGGTGCGACCGACGCCAGCCGGGTACCGCCCGCCTGGTTCAGCTGGCTGCATCATCAGGTCGCCGACGTGCCTGATCGTGCCCTGCCGCCGGTCCGCCCCTGGCAGAAGCCCGCCCTGCCGAATCTGACGGGTACCGCACTCGCCTATCGCCCGACGGGCGCGATGGAAAAGGGTGGCCAGCGCGCTGCGGCGACCGGCGATTACGAAGCGTGGGTGCCTGAGTGATGCAGCGCCGGATCGCTGCGGCGATCCTGGTCGTGGTTCTCGCGGTCGGTGGCTGGTTCGGCTATCGCGCCTGGACGAACCGCAAGGCCGATACGACCGTCGTGGTCCAGCAGGATCTGCCGGGCGGCGATCAGGCCGGTGACGGGTCGGTCGAGACGATCGACACGGGCAGCGCGGCGCTCGCCAATGGCGGGACGCCGATGGCAGAGCGCGTCGCGGTGATCGGCCTGCTCAACAAGCGTAACGGGGTGACGCGCGACGTCACGTTGAAGCCAGGACAGGCGACCCGGATGGGCGACGTCGTCCTGCGCCTGCGGGCCTGCGAGCAGACCGCGCCTTGGGAGCCCGAACAGCTGACGGGGGCCTTTGTCCAGGTGATCGTCCGCGGCGTCGACAAGAAATGGCGGCGGACATTTTCGGGCTGGTTGTACAAGGAGCGCCCCGCGCTGAACGCGGTGCAGCATCCGATCTACGACGTCTGGACCAAGAGCTGCGCGATGACCTTCCCCGCGACCGGGCCGGATACGACATCGTCGGGCGCACCTGCGGCGGCGCGGTCGAGTGCGAAGAAATCCCCGGTGGCGGCCAATGATGCAGCCGCACCGGACGAGCCGGTCGAGCCGACCACCCCGTCGAGCGCCGCGGCGAGCAACGCGATATAATCGGCACGCTCGATCTCGATTGCGCCGAGCGATTCGAGATGCGAAGTCTGGAACTGGCAATCAAGCAGATCGAAGCCGCCGGCCTTCAGCCGCGCGACGAGATGCGCCAGCGCGACCTTCGACGCGTCGGTCGCGCGGCTGACCATGCTTTCGCCGAAAAAGGCCCGCCCGAGCGCCAGCCCGTATAGCCCGCCGACCAGCCGGTCGCCGTCCCAGCATTCGACCGAATGCGCAAAGCCCATCAGATGCAGTGTGTGGAAGACCCGCTCGATCCCCGCATTGATCCACGTCTCGGGCCGGCCCTCAACGCTTTCGGCGCAGAGCGCGAGGATCTGGCCGAACGCAGTGTCGACGGTGACGCGGAAGCGGTCCGCGACGATGGTCTTGCGCAGCGAGCGTGAGAGCCGGAACCCGTCGAGCGGCAGGACCGCGCGCTGGCGCGGCTCGACCCAGTAGACGTCGATCGCGTCGCGGCTGTCGGCCATCGGGAAGACGCCGGCCGCATAGCCGCCAAGCACGAGGCGCGGATCGAGAATATCCATCGGTCGCGCCTTAGCCCGCTGCCGACCCCGCCGCCAGCCGGTGTTCGATCGTCCGCCACAGCTGATCGAACGCCGCCGCGGCGGTCGAGCGCGGTGCGAAGGCCCCGACCGCCGCGCGTTGTACGGTCATCGCCTCGATCACACTGCTCATTGGAATGACCGGCCAGTCGGGGTTGGCGGCCAGCGCGTCGGCATGCAGGCGCCGCCGGCGATCGACCATCGCATGGACGGGCAGCACGGGCACCTTGCCGCCGAGATGGCGGATCACCTCCTCATAGGCGCGCTGCGACAGCGGCGAGGGGATGACGGGGGACGACGATCAGATCGGCGGCGCGCATCACCTGATCGGCGGTTTCGGTAAGACCCGGCGGCAGTCGAGCAGGACGCGATCATAATCGGTCAGCGCGCCGATCAACTTGCCGAGCCGCTTTTTCTTGTCGAGCGTGTGAAACAGCTGGTCGAGACCGCGGAGCGAGGCGTCGGCGGTAATCAGGTCGAGCTTCGCGACCGGCGTCGGCTGGGCGCGCTTGGCGACGCTGATATCGCGGGAGAACATCGCCTGGGCCTGATCCCGCCCGGCGGTACCGTGCAGCAGGAAACTGCTCGCGGCCTGCGGGTCGAGGTCCCAGAGGATCGTGCGGCGTGCCGACCGGGTTGCCGAACACCAGGCGAGATTGACCGCCAGCGTGGTCTTCCCGACGCCGCCCTTCAGGCTGTAGATCGCGATGGTTGCCATGACGGCCAGCGTGCCGTCGTGCGACGCCGATGGCAAGGCATCGCGGCATAACAACGCCCCGGGCGACGCTGGCGGTCGTCCGGGGCGCGGGATCATCCGGCCGTGGCCGGCTGAAGGATCAGGTGTGGCAGGTCTGGCCGGGCTTGCCCGGCTGGGTCAGCTCGATCGACTTCTCGGTGCCCGTCATCGACCAGCCGCCGTCGGCGACCAGTGGCTCACCCTCGGCAGGCGCCTTGAGCGTCGTGGCCGGACCGCCTTCCTTGAGACGAACCACGGCCTGCTTGCCCCCCTGGAAGAAGGTCACATAGGCCAGGCTGTTGTCCTTGCAGCGCATCGTCTGCTCCGACTTGATCGACGGCGGCAGCTCGACCGGTGCCGCATTGGCGAGCTGGTTCGCCATCGGATCGGGATTGCTGTCGACCACCTCGGGTGCAGCCGGTTTGGAGTTGCAGGCAGCCAGCGCGAGCAGCGCGGCGACGGCGGTGAGGGGGAGCGTCTTCTTCATATCTTCGGGGCTTCGCGCATGCAGCAAATCGCGTCAAGCCGTAGCGGCCGCGATGCGCGCGCGGCGGGACGGGTCATCCCCGGGATGCGCCGGTTCGTCGCATCGGCGATGGCGCCCGGCAGTGTTGCGCCACCACATTCGACCGGTAGCGGCGGGGGAATAAAGGCACCGGGGTCGTCCGATGTCACGCATCTGCCACTATATTTCACGGAACCGTTGTAAGAGGACGTTGCATGCCGGGCCAAATTCCTGTCGCCGAGCGCCTGTCGGCGATATCGACGCTCATCACCCAGGCGCTCTGCCTGGCCGACGAGGGGGGTGAATTGCTGCTCGGCGCCAAATTGTCCGACGCGCTGGATTGCGTTCAGGCCCGCATCGAAGCGGTGAGGAGCGACGCGGCGTGAAAGGGGCGGCCTGACGGGGCTTGGTGCGCCGGCTTGTCCGGTGGATAGTTTTAGCGCGCTTGTGGCGGACCGGGAGTGGCGCCATCTACAGGCGATGCAGATGAGATCCGACACGCTGACCGCCCCCGATACGCTTGCTGATCGGGAATACGCCGCTGGTGCGACTGAAGGGCCCGAGCGACGCGACGGGGTGCGATATCTTCGGCAAGTGCGAATTCACCAATCCGGGCGCCTCGATCAAGGATCGCGCTGCGCTGTTCATCGTCGAGGATGCCGAGCACGCGGCCTGCTCCAGCCGGGCGGGACGATTGTCGAGGGGACCGCGGGCAATACCGGGATCGGCCTGGCGCTGGTCGCCAATGCCAAGGGCTACAAGACGATCATCGTGATGCCCGAGACGCAAAGTCGCGAGAAGATGGACACGCTGCGCGCGCTGGGTGCCGAACTCGTGCTCGTGCCCGCCGCCGCCTTTTCCAACCCGTGTCATTTCGTGCACACGTCGCGGCGCATCGCCGAGGAGACGCCGGGCGCGATCTGGGCGAACCAGTTCGACAACACCGCCAATCGCCACGCGCACATCATCGGTACCGCCGAAGAGTTGTGGCGGCAGATGGACGAGCGGATCGATGGCTTCACCTGCGCGGCGGGGACGGGCGGGACGATCGCTGGCGTCGGCCTGGGTCTGAAGGCGAAGGACGAGGCGATCTGCATCGCGCTGACCGATCCGCACGGCGCTGCGCTGTATAACTATTATGCGCATGGCGAGCTGAAGTCCGAAGGGTCCTCGGTTGCGGAAGGCATCGGGCAGGGGCGGATCACCGCCAATCTCGACGGCGCGCCGATCGATACGCAGTTCCGGATCTCGGATGCGGAAGGCTATGCCTGGACCCGGCAGTTGCTCGACGAGGAGGGGCTGTGCCTCGGCCTGTCGTCGGGGATCAACGTCGCGGGCGCAGTCGCGCTGGCGCGGCAACTCGGACCGGGCAAGCGGATCGCGACGATCCTGTGCGATACGGGGTTCCGCTACCTCTCGACGCTGTACAATCCCGAATGGCGCGCGGCGAAGGGCCTGATGTGAGCGAGGGCGGCGGCGCGCCGCGGGATGGTGAAATTCGACAAGTGCGCGATGATCGGGTAGATGCGCGCGACAAGATGCAGACGCAACGCGCACCTTCGCAAACCATGCAGCGGATCAAGGTCGGCATGATCGGGCTCGCCGCAGTGGTGATCTTCATCGGGCTCGCCAGCGCGATCATCGGGTCGGCGACGCGCGAACGACCCGTGGTCGCCGCCGGCTCGGCGCAGGCCGATGTCGTCGCGAACATGGCCGTGTCGAATACGACCGCCGCCGCCGATGGCTCTGACGAGCCACTCGCGGAAATGGGCCTCGCACCCAGCGTCAACGCACAGGCACCCGCTACTCCGAACTGATCCGGGCTTTCCGTCGCTGCCGCGCCGGGGAAATCACGGGACCACGCTGACACGCAGCGCGTCCGCATGCCAGGGTCGACTCGATCTTGCCGTAGATCAATGTGCGCACCGGGCCGTCCCGGCAGGGCACATGGTCCCGGATCAAGGGCAATACAGCGCTTGATTCCCGGAAATCCCCAAATATCCCGTTGCGTCCCCGTTCCGCTGTGATAGACGGAGATTAACACAGGGGCACGTTCACCGTTCGCGATTGCGCGGCCGGGCCGCGGCGAAGGCTGCGGTTCGAGGCGGGAAGACGTGCGCGCCATTCGCGGGATATTGGCGTGTCGGATCGAGGGCGATATCAAGGAGATGGCATCGGCCTTGTCGACGACAAGGGCCGGGTAGCCATCCCTTCCGCTCTTCGGACGATCTTGTCGGCAAATGCCCCCAAGGCGAACGGCAAGGACGGCGGAACCATCATCATCGGCGCACACCAGAAGAACCGCTGCCTGGTCGCCTATGATCCGGGTTATGTCGCGCTGCTCGCCGAAAAGCTCGACCGCCGCGAGGCCGAGAATACCCGTGAAGACGGCGAATATGACTATAACATCAAACGTCGCGCGGCGTCGGGCGAGGCCGTGCCGTTCGATGGCTCGGGCCGCTTCATCATGCCCGCCTTCCCGCGCTTCTATGCCGGGATAAAGGGGCACGCATTCTTCTACGGCGTCCTCGACTATATCGAGATCTGGGATCCCGCGGCGCTGGTAGCGACCGACGACATGCCCCCCGTCGTCAAGGAGATGGCGCGCTTCTACATGGCCGAAAAGGGGATTTCGCTGTGAGCGAGACGATCCCCGCCGCCCCGCACATTCCGGTCCTGCTCGACGAGGTGATCGCCGCGCTCGCCCCTGCCCCCGGCGAGACGATCGTCGACGGGACGTTCGGCGCGGGCGGCTATACGCGGGCGCTGCTGTCGCGCGGCGCCTGCGTCATCGCCTTTGACCGCGACCCCGACGCGATTGCCGCCGGACAGGACTGGGCCGATGGCGAGGAGCGGCTGACGCTGGTTGCCGCCGACTTTTCCGCGATGGTCGCCGAACTCGAGGCACGCGACGCGTTGCCCGTCGACGGCATCACGCTCGACATCGGCGTCTCGTCGATGCAGCTCGACCAGGCCGAGCGCGGCTTTTCGTTCCAGTCGGACGGGCCGCTCGACATGCGGATGGCGCAGGCGGGCATGACCGCCGCCGATTTCGTGAACGAGGCCGACGAGGACGAGATCGCCGACGTCCTCTATCATTTTGGCGACGAGCCCAAGTCACGTCGCGTCGCGCGGGCGATCGTTGCCGCGCGGCCGATGACGCGCACCGGCGAGCTCGCGCATGTCGTCCGTCGCGCGCTGGGGTACAAGGCACACGACAAGAAGGACCCCGCGACGCGCGCGTTCCAGGCGATCCGGATCCATATTAACCGCGAACTCGGCGAGCTCGCCGATGGCCTGCTGGCGGCGGAGCGTGCGCTCAAGCCCGGCGGACGGCTCGCCATCGTGACCTTCCACAGCCTGGAGGATCGCATGGTGAAGCGGTTCCTGCGCACGCGGTCGGGTAGTGCGCCTTCAGGTTCCCGTCATCTTCCACAGGCAAAAACCGTGGTAGAACCGAGTTTTACCGATGTCGGCCGCCCCGTGCGCGCCGGCGAGGACGAGCTGGCGCGCAATCCGCGCGCACGCTCTGCGACTTTACGAACGGCGCGGCGGACCTCCGCGCAACCTTGGACGGAAGAGGTGACGACATGACGGCGGCGTATCGGTTGAAGGGTGTGGGCTGGTTCGGTGGCTGCGTTGCCGTCGTACTCGGCTTTTACCTCGTTTCGCTGCAGGTGGCCGCCGAGCGTAAGAAGCTTGAGACCGTCAACGGCCAGATCCGGTCGGCCGAGCGCGATATCCGCGCGCTCGAGACCGAGTTTGACACGCGCGCGAACCTCGCGCAGCTCGAGCGCTGGAACGGCGATACGCTGGCGCTGTCCGCGCCGACCGCCGGGCAGTTCGTGGCAAGCGAATCGGCCCTCGCCAGCCTCGACGTGAATCAGATTGGCGGGCCTGCGGGCGCCACCGTCCAGACCGCGCAGCTGCTCGTGCCGTCGCTGCCGGTTGCTGCCGCCGCCG
>NZ_JRVI01000129.1:0-4016 GCF_000783375.1 Sphingomonas sp. Ant20 | reverse complement strand
TGCGGCGCGAGGCGGGGGTGGTGGCGGACGCGAACCGCGCGGCGTTCGGGCGGACCAAGGCGGAGCGTGCGCGGGGATGCTGAGGAGCGGGCGCGGGGGGGGAGCGGGTGCTGGATGGGGGCGCGGCTGGATGGGGGAGGAAAGCTCAGGTTTGGGGAGCGGGTTGCGGGGGTGATCAGGGGGGGGGTTGCTTGGCTCTGGATCCTGACTTTCGTCAGGATGACGGATGGGAGTGGGTGTTCGTCTTTTACCATTCGTGCCGCTGATCTTGCTTTTCGCTAACCTATATGGTTATAGGGTGTGCGGCGAATCGGGGGGGGTCGGGGGATGGAGATCGGTGGGCTGATCGAGGCGGTGATCGATCGTGAGGGCGGGTACGGCGATCATCCGGCGGATCGCGGGGGGGCGACGCGGTTCGGGATCACGCAGGCGGTGGCGCGGGCGCATGGGTTTGCGGGGGACATGCGGGTGTTTCCGCGGACGGCGGCGGTCGCGATCTATCGGCAGGCTTACTGGATTGACCCCGGATATGAGGGGGTTGGCCGGCTCGCGCCGGATATTGCGGGCGAATTGTTCGATACCGGGGTCAATATGGGGCCGGCGGTCGCGAGCGGGTTTCTGCAGCGGGCGCTCAACGCGCTCAATCGCGGGGCGAGCGATTATCCCGATCTCGTCGTCGATGGCCGGATCGGGCCGGGGACGCTGGCGGCGCTGGCGGGGTTCCTCAAGCGACGCGGGGCGGGGGGCGAGGCGGTGCTGCTGAAGGCGATCGAGGCACTGCAGGGCGAACGCTATGTCGCGCTGGCGGAGCGGCGGCCGGCGAACGAGGCGTTCCTTTATGGCTGGCTCGCGAACCGGGCCTGAGGCGGAAAGCGCCACTTTTCCAGGGGGGTGTCATGACGAGAGGCGTTGAGGAGGGGGCGGAGCTGCCCGCCGATCCGTGGGTGACGCGGGCGCGGCCGGGGTTCCTGTACGTGATGTACGCGTTGCTGCTGGGGGCGATCCCGGTCGGGCTGCTCGCGGCGGTGCGGCCGGCAGCGGCGCAGGCGATCGCGGGCGGCGTGGGGGCGTATCTGGGGGCGATCCCCCGAGCCGCTCTACGCGCTCTTCGGGACGGGGGTATCTGGGGTATACCGCGGCGCGTGAGTGGGGGAAGCGGCGGTGAGCGGGACTGGTATCGGAGCGGCGGGCGTGGCGTCGGGGGCTCTGGATCCTGACTTTCGTCAGGATGACGTAAAGGGGGAAGGTAACCGGGAAGCTGACAGGGAAGTCGAGCGGGAGGGTGAGGGGGTGGTGCAGGGGGTCGGTGCAGCGGACCGTTGCGTGGTCGAAAGCGCACCCTACATCGCGGTCATGAGTGCAAATGATCCCCACGCCATGCCGGTCTGGCACGGCACCACCATCCTTTCGGTCCGGCGCGGCGGCAAGGTCGTCGTGATCGGCGACGGCCAGGTCTCGATGGGCCAGACGGTCATGAAACCCAATGCGCGCAAGGTGCGGCGGCTCGGCGACGGGTCGGTGATCGGCGGGTTCGCCGGCGCGACCGCGGACGCCTTCACGCTGTTCGAACGGCTCGAACGCAAGCTGGAGCAGCATCAGGGGCAGTTGCTCCGTGCCGCGGTCGAGCTTGCCAAGGACTGGCGGACCGACAAGTTCCTGCGCAACCTCGAGGCGATGATGATCGTCGCGGACAAGGACGTGACGCTGATCCTGACGGGCAATGGCGATGTGCTCGAGCCCGAGAACGGCGTCGCGGCGATCGGATCGGGCGGCAACTATGCGCTCGCCGCGGCGCGCGCGCTGGTCGAGTATGAGAGCGATGCGAGGTGCTGTGCCGCAAGGCGATGGGAATCGCGTCAGAGCTCTGCGTGTACACCAATGACCGGCTGACCGTGGAGTCGATGGACTCGACCAGCTGATTTCGACGCCCCTCCCGTTCGGGGGAGGGGTCGGGTCGGGCTTCACCAGGCGCCCGTCCCGCGGATAGTCCCCACCCCCAACCCCTCCCCTGAAGGGAGGGGCGAAGAAGAGTGATCATGAACGACCAGCTTACCCCCAAGGCCATCGTGGCCGCGCTCGATGCGCATATCATCGGCCAGGCCGCGGCCAAGCGCGCGGTCGCGGTGGCGATGCGCAACCGGTGGCGGCGCCAGCAGCTCAGCGAGGATCTGCGCGACGAGGTGACGCCGAAGAACATCCTGATGATCGGGCCGACCGGCTGCGGCAAGACCGAGATCAGCCGGCGTCTGGCGAAGCTGGCCGATGCGCCGTTCGTCAAGGTCGAGGCGACCAAGTTCACCGAGGTCGGCTATGTCGGCCGCGACGTCGAGCAGATCGCGCGCGACCTGGTCGAGGAGGCGATCCGGCTGGAGAAGGAGCGCCGGCGGATCGCGGTGAAGGACAAGGCCGAGGAGGCGGCGATGGGCCGGCTGCTCGACGCGCTGGTCGGCAAGGATTCGAGCACCGCGACGCGCGAGAGCTTCAAGCAGCGGTTCCTCGACGGGCATCTGAACGCCGCCGAGGTCGAGATCGAGGTCGAGCAGGCGCCGACCACGCCGTTCGAGATCCCCGGCGGCGCGCCGCAGATGATAAACATCGGCGAGATGATGAAGTCGCTGGGCGGCGGGCAGCAATTGAAGCGCCGCAAGCTGACGGTGACCGCGGCGTGGGACAAGCTGGTCGAGGAAGAGGCCGACAAGCGGCTCGACCAGGACGAGGTGAGCCGCGTCGCGTTGGCGGATGCCGAGGCGAACGGAATCGTGTTCCTCGACGAGATCGACAAGATCGCGGTGTCGGACGGGCGCGGCGGATCGGTGAGCCGCGAGGGCGTGCAGCGCGACCTGCTGCCGCTGATCGAGGGGACGACGGTCGCGACCAAATACGGACCGATGAAGACGGACCATATTTTGTTCATCGCGAGCGGGGCGTTCCATGTCGCCAAGCCGAGCGATTTGCTGCCCGAGTTGCAGGGGCGTCTGCCGATCCGGGTCGAGCTGAAGGGCCTGACCGAGGGGGATTTCGTCGCGATCCTGTCGGACACCAAGGCGTCGCTGCCGCTGCAGTACAAGGCGCTGATCGCGACGGAAGGCGTCGAGATCCGCTTCACCGAGGACGGCATCGCCGCGGTCGCGCGGATCGCCGCCGAGGTGAATGCCGAGGTCGAGAATATCGGCGCGCGGCGGTTGCAGACGGTGATGGAGAAGCTGCTCGAGGATGTCAGCTACAATGCCGAGGATCGCGGCGGGTCCAGCGTGGTGATCGACGGGGCGTATGTCGACAGCCAGCTGAAGGAGATTGCGCGGAATACGGATCTCAGCCGGTTCGTGCTTTAGTCTGGGGGTTTTTCGGGTGCGTTCGGGGGCGGGGGTGCCATTGCGCTCCCCCGCTCCGTTCGTGCTGAGCGAAGTCGAAGCACTTGGGGCAGGCCCTTCGACTTCGCTCAGGGTGAACGGGTGGGGCGCAGGCGCCCCCTCTCTTCCGTCATCCTGGGCTTGACCCAGGATCCAGGGTTACGGGCGGGGTCGCTTTTGGCTCTGGATCCTGACTTTCGTCAGGATGACGCGGGGGGTGAGGTGGTGCGCGCACCACGGTCGTCAGCCTAGGGGAAGCGTGGTCCGCCGCGTGGCGGGCGCTACAGCACGACCGTCTGCGGTCGCGCGGCCTTCAGCGCGGCGAGGACCATGGTTTCCCAGATGGCGGGGTCGCCGGCGGCGGCCATGGTCTGGTCGGGTTCGCGCAAGGTGCGCAGGACCGCGAGCGCGTCGGGGAGATAGTCGGTCCAGGCGTCGTCGATCAGGCGCGACGCGGAGGCGGCGTCGCCGCCGGCATTGGCGCTGATCCGCTGGCCCGCCAGGACGCGGGCGATGCGTTCGGCGATCGGGGTATTCGAGACGTCCATCAGTCTTCTCCTCGCAGGTCTGCCTATAGCAAACCCGCGAGGCAAAGACATGGGGCCTTAGCGTGCCGAGCTGGGGCCGGCGCCGCGGCCCTGGCCGCCGGGGCGACCGCCACCGGCC
>NZ_JRVI01000128.1:0-4159 GCF_000783375.1 Sphingomonas sp. Ant20 | reverse complement strand
CGACCGCGATGCGCGCGGGGGTCAGCCGGTCGCCGGCCCCGATCAGCCGGGTGCCGGTCGCGAAGTCGAGCCCCTTGCGGCGCGTGTTGCGGCCTTCAAAGGCGGGGCCTTCGCCGTCGAGCATCAGCCGGTCGCCGTCGCGCACTGCTTCCTCCTGGACGAGCACCGTGTCGGCGCCCGCCGGCATCGCCGCGCCGGTGAAGATGCGCGTCGCCTGTCCCGCGCCGACTGAACCGGTGAAGGGGCGGCCGGCCGCGCTCTCGCCGATGACCGTCCACGGCCCGGGCAGATCTGCGTAGCGGATCGCATAGCCGTCCATTGCCGACAGGTCGGTCGCGGGCTGGGTCCGGCGGGCGAGAATGTCCTCCGCGGCCCAGCGGCCCATCGCCGAGCGCAGCGGCACGGTTTCGGCGGGGACGCGCGCGCCATGGCGAAGAGGCGGGACTGGGCGTCGGCGACGGGGACGAGAGGGCGCATGCGGGCTCCGATCAGCGGGGCGATGAGGGTCTTGCGCTGCTCGCACGAATGCCGAGGGGCGGAAAGCGGGCAACGCCGCGACCGGCAGGACGCCGGTCGGTTACGCGATCAACGTACGAGGTGCGGCAGACGTTGCGGTGAGATGGGACGACATGTCCGGCGGCGCGCCGCACGCAAATCCTGTCGTCAGCGCAGGCAAAACGCGCTAGCCCTGTGGCGCAGGTCCGACGCAAGCCGGATCCGCACAGATCGCGTCGGTGCCCTTCGGGGCTTGAATGGGAATGCGGTGCGGGGTTCGCCCCAAGACCGCAGCTGTCCCTGCAACTGTAAGCGGCGAGCGACACGCACGCGCCCCCTGCGACGGGGGCAGCCACTGGGCCGATGGCCTGGGAAGGTGTGCGTCGAGCCTTGACCCGCGAGCCAGGAGACCTGCCGGCGTCTGGTCGCTCTTGTCCCGGTCCAGGGGGTGGCCGAGGCACGGTGAACGCCGTCTGAGCGACGACCATGCGGCGGGGGCCGCATCGGCGACGCATGCCGGCCGCTCATGGCGTCCGGTCGGCGCGCGTCCCGGTCGTTCGCGGCAGGCCCCCGTCCTCGTCGGACGCCGGGGATGTGCCAATGACCAAGATCATGACCGGGCGGACCGCCGGTCGTTCGACGCGACACCGGATCGGCTGGATGTTCGCGATGCTGGTGGCGGCCAATATCGCCGCTTGGGGATGGGCGTTCGCGCTGTTCCAGGCGCAGCCGCTGATGCTGGGTACCGCGATGCTCGCCTGGGGGCTGGGCCTGCGCCATGCGGTCGACGCGGATCATATAGCGGCGATCGACAATGTGACGCGCAAGCTGATGCAGGACGGGCAGCGGCCGATTGGGGTCGGCTTCTGGTTCGCGGTCGGCCATTCGGGGATCGTCCTGATCGCCGCGGTCGCCATCGCGCTGACCGCGAGTGCGCTGGCGCAGTTCGAGGCGTTCAAGCAGGCGGGCGGGGTGATCGCGACGCTGATATCCGCGCTGTTCCTGTTCACGATTGCGGCGATGAACCTGATCATCCTGCGATCGGTGTGGCGGACCTTTGGCCATGTCCGCGGCGGCGGGCGCTATGTCGAGGAGGATCTCGACCTGCTGCTTGGCAATCGCGGGCTGCTCGCACGGCTGTTCCGGCCGATGTTCCGGCTGGTCACGCGCAGCTGGCACATGGCGCCGCTCGGGTTCCTGTTCGGGCTGGGGTTCGACACCGCGACCGAAGTCGCGATCCTCGGCCTGTCTGCAAGCCAGGCGGCGGACGGGTTGTCGATCGGTACGGTGCTGGTGCTGCCCGTGCTGTTCGCGACGGGCATGGCACTGGTCGACAGTGCCGACGGGGTGGTGATGCTCGGCGCGTATGAATGGGCGTTCGTGAAGCCGATCCGCAAGCTCTATTACAACATCACGATCACGCTGATCTCGGCGATCGTCGCGATCGCGATCGGCGGGATCGAAACGCTCGCGCTGCTGGCGTCGAAGCTGGGCCTCAGCGGGGGCGTGTGGGACGTCGCTTCGGCGCTGGGCGAGAATTTCAACGGGCTGGGCTTTGCGATCATCGCGCTGTTCGTGGCATGCTGGGTGCTGAGTTTTGCGATCTACCGGTGGAAGCGGTTCGACGAGATCGAGGTGGTTCGGGGGTAACGAGCTGCGTCTCATCCTGGGCTCGACCCGGGACCCAGGGCCAGGCAGCGCATTACGCGTGGCTCTGGGTCCTGACTTTCGTCAGGATGACGGAGGTCAGGTGCATTGGCACAGTCGCCAAACTCCTCTAAACCCAACCTCGAGGTTTGGTTCTACCGAACCTGACCAGATCGCGCCGGTGCCCTTCGGGGCTTGAATGGGAATGCGGTGCGGGAGCTTTGCCTCCCAATGCCGCGGCTGTCCCTGCAACTGTAAGCGGTGAGCGAGACGCACAGGCCCCCGATGCGGGGGCAGCCACTGGGTCACGAGACCTGGGAAGGCGTGCATCGAGCTTCGACCCGCGAGCCAGGAGACCTGCCAGCGTCATGGTCGCTCTTGCCTTGATCCAGGGGATGGTCGCGGCACGGTACTCCGTCTGAGCGACGAACGCGTGCGGCCGTCAGGTCGTGCGCGCGTGTGGCTGCGGGCGTGCGTCCGTCCGTGGCTGTCGTTCCGACGCCCGGAGAGTATCGCATGACCGACCCCCAGCCGACCCTGGCCAAGATTCCCGTTACCATCGTCACCGGGTTCCTCGGCGCGGGCAAGACCACGCTGATCAGCCACCTGATCCGCAACGCCGGTGGCCGGCGGCTCGCGGTGATCGTCAACGAATTTGGCACGCTCGGTATCGACGGCGACATATTGAAGGGCTGCGCGATCCCCGATTGCCCGGCCGAGAATGTCGTCGAGCTCGCCAATGGCTGTATCTGCTGCACCGTCGCGGACGATTTCATCCCGACCGTCGAAACTTTGCTCGCGCTTGACCCGCGGCCCGACCACATCCTGATCGAGACGTCGGGGCTCGCTTTGCCCAAGCCGTTGCTCAAGGCGTTCGATTGGCCCGCGATCCGGTCGCGGATCACGGTCGACGGGGTGATCGCTCTGGCCGATGCGGAAGCGGTCGCCGCGGGACGGTTCGCGCCCGACCTCGCCGCGATCGAGGCGCAGCGGCGCGCGGATCCGAGCGTGGATCACGAGACGCCGCTTGCCGAGGTGTTCGAGGACCAGCTCGCCTGTGCCGATCTGGTGCTGCTGACCAAGGCGGATCTGGCGGGCGAGGCGGGTGTGGCTGCGGCGCGCGCGGTGATCGCGGCGGAGTCCGCGCGTGCGTTGCCGGTGATCGCGCTGACCGACGGGGTGATCGATCCGCGCGTCGTGCTCGGGCTGAACGCGGCGGCGGAGGATGACATCGCGGCGCGGCCGTCGCACCATGATGGCGCGGACGATCACGAGCATGACGATTTCGACAGCATGATCGTCGAGCTTGGCGAGATCGCGGAGCCGGCGGCGCTCGCCGCGCGGATCGAGACGCTGGCGCGCGACGCCGACATCCTGCGCGTGAAGGGCTATGCCGCGGTGACGGGCAAGCCGATGCGGCTGCTGGTGCAGGCGGTCGGGGCGCGGGTGCGGACGCAATATGATCGGCCGTGGCGCGCCGACGAGGCGCGGCAGACGCGGCTGGTGGTGATCGCCGAGCATGACCGGATCGACCCTGCAAGGATCCGGGCCGCGCTTCAGGGCTGAGGGCGATGCACGTCGTCTTCCGCGAAAGCCACGGGCTGGAGGAAAGCGCGGTCCCGCAGGACCTGGCGCAGAGCCCGGCGGACCTCGTCGTCCTGTCCTTTTCGGACGGGGATCTCGGCGCGTTCGCGGCCGGGTGGCGGCGTGCGGCGGCGAGTGGAAGCCCGCTGCCGTCGCTCAGGCTCGCCAACCTGTCCGCGCTCGCGCATCCGCTGTCGGTCGATACCTATGTCGAGCGGACGCTGGACGGTGGCGCAGGCACGGGGGCGAAGGGGATCGTGATCCGGCTGATCGGCGGGCGGTCCTACTGGTCCTATGGGTTGCAGCAGGTCGAGGTACTGGCGCGGGCGCGGGGGATCGCGCTGGCGGTGCTGCCGGCCGACGGGCGGATCGACGCACGGCTCGATGCGGCGTCGACGGTGCCGGTGTCGACGCTGCGCCGGCTCGCCGCCTT
>NZ_JRVI01000127.1:0-13733 GCF_000783375.1 Sphingomonas sp. Ant20 | reverse complement strand
GGCGGCGCGCGCCGCGACCGGATCGTCGCCGCGGTCGGCCCGTGCATCGCGCGCGCCAGCTACGAGGTCGACACCGGCTTCCTCCGCCGCTTCTGCGAGGCCGATCCCGAGAACGAACGCTTCTTCGCGGATGCCCGCACCGACCATTACCAGTTCGATCTCGAGGCCTATGTCGTCAACCGGCTCGCCGCCGCGGGGGTCGGCCGGGTCGAGGCGCTCGGCCGCGACACCTACACGGAAGACGATGCCTTCTTCAGCTATCGCCGCGCGACCCATCGCGGCGAACCCACTTATGGTCGCCAGATCAGTATCATCGGCCTCTGACGCCTCCCCAAACCGGCTGCGCATCGCTAGGCTCGCCGCATCGGCCCGCACCAGACGGGTCATGCAGGAGCCTAGAATGTCCGATACCCCGACCCCCACCGGCATGCCCGCCGAGACCGAAGCCGACCTCACCGGCGTCGCCGCGCGCGTCGCCCCCAAGCCCGAGGTCGAGAAGATCGGCGGCCGCAAGCTGAAACCCTCGACGCTGATGATGGGCCATGGTTATGACCCGTCGCTGTCGGAAGGGTCGCTCAAGCCCCCGATCTTCCTCACCTCGACCTTCGTCTTCCCCAATGCCGCCGCGGGCAAGCGCCATTTCGAGGGCGTCACCGGCAAGCGTCCGGGCGGTGCCGAGGGCCTCGTCTATTCGCGTTTCAACGGCCCCAACCAGGAGATCCTCGAGGATCGCCTCGGCGTCTGGGAAGAGGCGGAGGACGCGCTCGCCTTCTCGTCCGGCATGTCCGCGATCGCCACCTTGTTCCTCGCGATGGTCAAGCCCGGCGACACGATCGTCCATTCGGGGCCGCTCTACGCCGCGACCGAGACGCTGATCGGCCGCGTGCTCGGCAAGTTCGGGGTCAAGTGGCTCGACTTCCCCGCCGGCGCCACCCGCGAGGAGATCGACGCGGTGATGACCGAGGCCGCGACCGGCAATGTCGCGCTCATCTATCTCGAAAGCCCCGCCAACCCGACCAACGCGCTGGTCGATGTCGAGGCGGTCGCCGCCAGCCGCGACGCGATCTTCACGGGTGAGAAACCGCCGATCGCGATCGACAACACCTTCCTCGGACCGCTCTGGTTCCAGCCGCTCAAGCACGGCGCGGACATCGTCGTCTATTCGCTGACCAAATATGTCGGCGGCCATTCGGATCTCGTCGCGGGCGGCGTGCTCGGCACCAAGGCGCACATCAACACGATCCGGACGATGCGCAACACGATCGGCACGATCACCGACCCGAACACCGCCTGGATGCTGCTGCGCAGTCTCGAGACGCTCGAACTCCGCATGAGCCGCGCGGGCGAGAATGCCGCCAAGGTCTGCGCCTATCTGCGTCATCACCCCAAGGTCGAGCGCGTCGGCTATCTCGGCTTCCTCGCCGACGAACCCGGCGCCGAGCGTCAGGCCGACATCTATCGCCGCCACTGCACCGGCGGCGGCTCGACCTTCTCGCTCTACCTGAAAGGCGGCGAGCGCGAGAGCTTCGCCTTTCTCGACGCGCTCAAGATCGCCAAACTCGCGGTCTCGCTCGGCGGCACCGAAACGCTCGCCAGCCACCCCGCCGGCATGACGCACCTCTCGGTCCCCGACGCGCGCAAGCAGGCTTTGGGCATCACCGACAATCTGGTGCGCATCTCGATCGGCGTCGAGGATGCCGACGACCTGATCGCGGACTTCACGCAGGCGCTCGAAGCGATCTGAGCCTAACCTTGTTCTCCCGCGAAGGCGGGAGCCAGACTGGGTCCCCGCCTTCGCGGGGAAACACCCGGACCGGCGCCCCGCCTTCCCCCTTCTCCCCTTCCCGTCATCCTGACGAAAGTCAGGATCCAGAGCCCAGCAAACCCGCCCTACCCGAACCCGATCCGAACACCGGCTGGCCCCAGCGCCCCCCACCCGTTAAAGCGCAACGGATGCCGATCTTCACCCCCCATCCCGCAGGACGACTTCGTCGCCGCGATCCACACCCTCGCCGCACAGCTGCGCGCAGACGCCGACTGGACTCCCGATTTCATCATCGGCATCGGCCGCGGCGGTCTCGTCCCCCGCGGTCTTCCTCAGCCACGCGATCGGCCTCCCGACGCTCTCGGTCGACTATTCGAGCCAGGTCGAGGATTTCGCCGACCAGCCGCTCGTCAAGCTCGCCGCACGCACCCAGTCGGGCGAACGCCTGCTCTTCCTCGACGACATCAACGATTCCGGCCGCACGATCACGCATCTGCGCACCGCGCTCGCCGCCGCGGGCGCGACCCCCGGCGCGATCCGCTTCGCGACTTAATCGACAATCTCAGCTCCGCCGAACGCATCGACTACACCGCCCGCACGATCGACCGCCGCGACACCAAGGACTGGTTCGTCTTCCCCTGGGAAGCCGTCGCCCCCGCCACCACGATCGAACACGACGCCGCCGAAGTCCCCGACCGCATCGCCTGCGCGCGGCACCCGCCACCCCTTCCCGTCATCCTGACGAAAGTCAGGATCCAGAGTTACAGACGCCGCGCTTAATGGCTCTGGATCCTGACTTTCGTCAGGATGACGGCGGAAAGAGCCTCACCCGTCGCTGGCCCGCTCGATATCCGCACCGACCGCGCTGAGCTTCTCCTCGAGCCGCTCATACCCCCCGGTCGAGATGATACACCCGCCCGACCGACGTCTCGCCATCCGCCGCGAGCCCCGCCAAAATCAGGCTCATCGACGCGCGCAGGTCGGTCGCCATCACCGGCGCGCCGACCAGCTTGTCGACGCCGCGCACCACCGCGGTGCGGCCGCGCACCTGGATGTCCGCGCCCATCCGCGCCAGCTCGGGCACGTGCATGTAGCGGTTCTCGAAGATCGTCTCGGTCAGCACGCTCGCGCCGTCCGCCTTGCACAGCATCGCCATGAACTGCGCCTGCATGTCGGTCGCAAAGCCCGGATAGGGCGCGGTCGACAGCGTCAGCGGCTGGAGATGCCCGTCCGACGCGACGCGGATGCCGTCCTTGGTCGGGGTCACGCTCACCCCCGCCTCGACCAGCGCGTCGAGCGTCGCGCCCATGTCCGACGCGGTCACGCCGGTCAGCTCGAGGTCGCCGCCGGTGATCGCCGCCGCGCAGGCATAGCTGCCCGCCTCGATCCGGTCGGGCATCACCGCATAGGTCGCGCCGTGCAGCCGGTCGCGACCCTCGATCGTCAGCGTCTCGGTGCCGATCCCGTCGATCGACGCGCCCATCGCGACGAGGCAGCGGCACAGGTCGACGATCTCGGGTTCGCGCGCCGCATTCTCGATCACGCTGGTCCCGCGCGCGAGCACCGCCGCCATCACGACATTCTCGGTCGCGCCGACCGACACGATCGGGAAGCGGTAGCGCCCACCGGTCAGCCGCCCGCCGGGCGCGGTCGCCTTCACATAGCCCGCCGCCATCTCCAGCTCGGCGCCGATCGCCTCGAGCGCGCGCAGGTGCAGGTCGATCGGCCGGTTGCCGATCGCGCAGCCGCCGGGCAGCGACACCGTCGCCTCGCCGCCGCGCCCGAGCAGCGGCCCGAGCACGAGGATCGACGCACGCATTTTCCGCACGATGTCGTAGGGCGCCTCGGTCGAGGTCAGGTTGCCCGCGCGGATCGTCATCACCCGCCCGAAATCCTCGGGCCGCGTCCCCTGGATCGCGGTCGACGCGCCCAGCTGGTTGAGCAGATGCCCGAACCCGTCGACGTCGGCCAGCCGCGGCAAATTGCGCAGCGTCAGCGGCTCCTCGGTCAGCAATGCGCAGGGCATCAGCGTGAGCGCGGCGTTCTTCGCGCCGGAAATGGGCAGGCGCCCGGTCAGGCGGTTGCCGCCGCGGATGAGAATACGGTCCATCCCCGGCTGTCTATCGCCCCGCACGATCCGCGCAAGCCCGGCCGCGTGGCGGGCCTGCGTCCGCAGGCGCGCATGGCGGTCAACCAAATGCGGCTCATACCGGCCCTATTGATCGACTTTAATGCGTAAAATCGGGGGGTTTGCTCTGTGGAGCAACGACGGGGAGCCGATCACAGTGCCGCACAGCTGCTTCGCCGAACGTCTCGGCGATTACATCACCTTGACCGAGAGCGAGACGACGGCACTGACGCGCCTCGAGGAGCGCCCGCGCGACCTGCGTCGCGGCACGATCCTGTTGCGCGAGCACGACCCGATGGCCGAGCTCTTCATCCTCCAGCGCGGCATGGCGATGAGCTATGTCCTGCTCGACGACGGCAGCCGCCAGATCCTGCGCTTCCTGTTTCCCGGCGACATGCTCGCGGTCTCGGCTCTGGTCTACCGCGACTCGCCCGAGACGATCGTCGCGATGACCGACCTGACCGTCTGCCCGTTCGACCGGACGCTGATGGCGGGGCTGCTGACCGAACATCCGCGGCTCGCCGCGGTCATCATGGTGATGAACCAGATGGAAAAGGTCGCGCTGACCGACCGGCTCGCCGCGCTCGGCCGGACCTCCGCCAAGGTCCGCGTCGCCGCGCTGCTGCTCGAGATCCGCAACCGCATCCGGCTGACCGGACAGGCCGCGACCACCGATTTCGCGCTGCCGCTCACGCAGGAGGAGATCGGCGACGCGACCGGGCTGACCGCGGTCCATGTCAACCGCATGCTCCGTCAGCTCGAGGAGGACGGGCTGATCGCGCGCGGTGCTGGCCGCGTGTCGTTTACCGACGAGACCGCGCTGCTGCGCGCCGCCAATTATGTGAACCGGTTCGACGGTCTCGACCTGCGCTGGCTTCCGCCCGCGCGCTGACCGGTCTGGCCCGGCGGGGGGCCCAGCGCCCGACGCGCGCTCAAAGCCGCGCGATCAGGCCTTTTCGAGCGTGCACTGCAGCGGGTGCTGGTTCTGCTGCGCGAAATCCATCACCTGGCTGACCTTGGTCTCGGCGACCTCGTAGCTGAACGTCCCGCACACGCCGACGCCCTTCTGGTGGACGTGCAGCATCACCCGCGTCGCCGCCTCCATGTCCATGCGGAAGAAGCGCTGCAGGCACAGCACGACGAATTCCATCGGCGTATAATCGTCGTTGAGCATCAGCACGCGGTACGGCGTCGGCTGCTTGGTGCGCGACCGCGTCTTGGTCGCGATGCCGACATTGCCCCGGTCGTTGCCGCCGGAATCCCCGGTGCCGTCGGAATTCCCGTCTTCGGCACGGATGCCATCTTCAACACGGGTATAGCGTCGCTCGGTCATCGTCATCGGAACCAGTATTTTCGGTGTCAGCGCCATGACGTGAAAATATGGCACCTGATGGTCGAAGAGCAAGCCCCGCCCGCTAAAAGGGCAACCTATGAGGCCCGGCAAAAGGGCTCGGCAAAAGGGCTGGGCACAAGCGCCACGCAAAAGGGGCAGGCAAGGGATCCCCTGCCTGCCCCTCCCGTCTCGCATCCGGCCGGAGACGACGCGTAGCGCCGACCCCGGTCATCGGCTCAGTTGGCGATCTTCATCTTCTCGGTCGCGATCGCGACCCGGTTGGACAAAGGCTGCGTGATCTCGCCCGCCATCTTCATCATCATCTCGGTCGAACGCGCGCTGTCCGCGATCAGCGTGTCGAACGCGGTGCGCATGTAATCGCCCTGCAGCTTCATGAACTCGGTCGGCGACTTGGCCGCGGCGAGCGTCTTCATCGCCTCGGTCGCGCCCTCGAACGACGCCTTGGCATAGGCCGAAACCTCATGCCCCAGCGTCTCGGCGCGCTTGGCGGCGATCTTCGACGATTCGACGATCGCCTCGATATTGCCCTTGGCGAAGGCATTGGCGTCCTCGAACGCGGCCGCGCTCTTCTCCATCGCGCCCTTCGCGCGGGTCGAGAGGTCGGCGAACATTGCCTGGGTCTTTTCGATCGTGCCGGTGTCGAAATTCATCATGCCATCCTTTCCTGTACGCGCCGCTCCGACGGGAACGACGATGTCTGCTGGTGTCGAAACGGGTGTTGCAAGCGGCACCGCGACGCCGGTCACGGCGGGCGGCACCTCGTCGGTGCTCACAGGCTGCGCGTCGTCGGACGCGGCGGGCTGCGGCTCGTCAAGGCTCACGGGCTGCGCAGCGATGTCCGCCGCAGCGATCCCCGCCGCCCCCTCGACCGCGGCGACAGCCATCTCGGGCACAGGCTCGGGAGGCGCGACGGGCGCGGTTTCGGGAGCTGCGATTTCGAGGGCTTGCACGGCTGCCGGAGTAGGCTCGATGATCGGAGTCGTCTCGACAACCGGGGCCGTCTCAACCGCCGCGACCATCTCGGCCGGGGGGAGCGCGACGGGCTTGGCGACTCGCTTGGCTCGCGCCGGCGCGACGGATTTGACCGTCCCGCGATCGCCCGACTTCGAACCAGACCCCCGCATCACATCTGCCCCCGCCTTATCGTGTTGCGTCGCAATATATCACAGTTGCAATGCCCCGACAATCGTCATTGTGCAGTGCAATATATTCCCCGATTCAACGTGTTGGTTAACGGGCGCTCGAGGCGGCCTGTGCTCACCGCATCCGCACATAGTCTCCCGGCGACTCGCCAAGCGCGGGCAGCGCCCCTTCGCCAGGGATCCGCGCCCCCGTCGCCGCGACCGTTTCGTCCCCCACCGCGCGCAGCCACGCGACCCAGTCGGGCCACCAGCTCCCCTTGGTCTCGACCGCCGCGGCGACGAACGCGTCGAGGCTCGCCGGCGTTTCGGTGCTGGCCGGATCCAGCGTCCAATATTGATATTTCCCCGCGGCGGGCGGGTTGACCACGCCCGCGATATGCCCCGACCCCGCCAGCACGAAGCGGACCGGCCCCGACAGCGCGGTCGTCAGCTTCCACACGCTCGCCGCCGGTGCGATATGATCCTCGCGCCCCGCCTGGACATAGGCGGGCGTCGTCACGCAACTGAGGTCGACCGGCGTGCCGTCCACCACCATCGCCCCCGGCTCGACCAGCAAATTGTCGCGGTACAGGTCGGTCAGATAGGCCTTGTGCCATTTCGCCGGCAGATTGGTCGTATCGCCATTCCAGTGGAGCAGGTCGAACGGCACATAGTCCTTGCCGAGCAGATAGTTGTTGGTGACGTAGTTCCAGATCAGGTCGCGCCCGCGCAGCAGGTTGAACGTCGCCGCCATGTAGCGCCCGTCGAGAAACCCCTCGGGCGACAGCGTGCCGAGCAGCGCGATCTGCTCGTCGTCGATGAAATGCGCGAGCTCGCCCGCATCCGCGAAATCGACCTGCGCCGTAAAGAACGTCGCGCTCGCGACGCGGTCCGCCTGCCCCCGCGCGCTCAGCACCGCCAGCGTCGCGGCCAGCGTCGTCCCCGCCACGCAATAGCCGATCGTATGCACCGCGGGCACCTCGAGCAGGCTCCGCACCGTCTCGATCGCCTCGATCTGCGCGGCGACATAATCGTCCCAGATCACGTCCTTCATGCTCGCATCCGCGGACTTCCACGACACCATGAAGACGCTCAGGCCCTGCTCGACCGCCCAGCGGATGAAGCTCTTCTCGGGGTTCAGGTCGAGGATGTAGAAGCGGTTGATCCACGGCGGAAAGATCACCAGCGGGGTCGCCTGCACCCGCTCGGTGGTCGGCGCATAGTGGATCAGCTCGTAGAGCGGCGTGCGCAGCACGACCTTGCCCGGCGTCATCGCCAGGTTGCGGCCTAGCTCGAAACTGCCCTGCGCGGTGTGGCTGAGCTGCCCGCGGCCGATGTCCGCCATCATGTTCTGCAGCCCCTGCAACAGGTTGGCGCCGCGCGTCTCGATCGTCTTCTCGATCACCTCGGGATTGGTCAGCGCGAAATTGGTCGGGCTCATCGCGTCGACGAAGCCGCGCGTCGCAAAGCGCAGCTGCTCCTTCTGCCGCGGCTCCAGCCCCTCGACCGCGTCGACGCTGCGCAGCATCTGGTCGCCGATCGTCTGGTAGCTCTGCCGGATCAGGTCGAACACGGGCTCGCGCCACTGCGCCGCCTTGAATCGCTTGTCGGTCGCGGGCCCGGGCTCGGGCTGCGGCGCCGCGCCGCCCCCCGCGGGCACCAGCATCTGCTGCCACAGCGCAAAGCCGTCCCGCCAGAAATCGCGCACCCGCGAAAGCGTCGCCGGATCGTTGAACCCCGGCACCACCATCGCCTCCGGCACCGTCGCGTCGAGCGGCGCGGTGATCGCATCGAGCCCCTGCGCCATCATCATCTGCTGCGCCCGCCCCATCACCCAGGTCCAGTGCTGCAGCTCGGCCAGCGTCGGTGCGGCAATCCCCCGGCGTCTCGGACATGGGCAACCTCTCCTTTTGCCCAAGCCTAACCCACTCCCCCACCCGACGAAAGCACCGAGCAACCCTCCCGCCCTCTTCCATCATCCCCGCGAAGGCGGGGATCCAGACTGGCAAACTCCGCGTCTCATCGGCAAACGCATAGACGATGGATCCCCGCCTCCGCGGGGATGACAAAGGGCGGGCACGCCCCCACCCCCATCCGTCATCCTGACGAAAGTCAGGACCCAGAGCCAAGCAGCGCACACGCCCGCCACCCTGGGTCCCGGGTCGAGCCCGGGATGACGAAGAAGGGCAGGCACCCCCCACCTTTCCCGCCAGAACCGAAACGCGGTGGATGACGCCCCCCGCGGCATACGGTACAGCACCCCTTCCTCCAGCTCGGGGCCGATCATGTCCGACGATTTCTACCGCATCAAACGCCTGCCACCCTATGTCATCGCCGAAGTGAACGCGATGCGGGCAGCGGCGCGGGCGGGCGGCGAGGACATCATCGATCTCGGCATGGGCAATCCCGACCTGCCGCCCCCCGAGCACGTCATCGCCAAGCTCGTCGAGGTCGCCAGCAAGCCCGGCGCGCACGGCTATTCGCAGTCGCGCGGCATTCCCGGTCTCCGCAAGGCGCAGGCCAATTACTATGGCCGCCGCTTCGGCGTCGACGTCGATCCCGAGACCGAGGTCGTCGTGACGATGGGCTCGAAGGAAGGGCTCGCCAGCCTCGCCACCGCGATCACCGCGCCCGGCGACGTCGTGCTCGCGCCCAACCCCTCCTATCCGATCCACACCTTCGGCTTCATCATCGCCGGCGCGACGATCCGCGCGGTGCCGACCACCCCCGACGACGCCTATTTCGAGAGCCTCGAGCGCGCGATGGCGTTCACCGTGCCGCGCCCGTCGATCCTCGTCGTCAACTATCCGTCCAACCCGACCGCGGAGGCGGTCGACCTCGCCTTCTACGAACGGCTCGTCGCCTGGGCGAAGGAGAACAAGGTCTGGATCATCTCCGACCTCGCCTATTCCGAGCTCTATTATGACGGCAATCCGACCCCCTCGATCCTCCAGGTCAAGGGCGCCAAGGACATCGCGATCGAGTTCACCTCGCTCAGCAAGACCTATTCGATGGCGGGCTGGCGGATCGGCTTCGCGGTCGGCAACAAGACGCTGATCGCGGCGATGGCCCGGGTGAAGAGCTATCTCGACTACGGCGCCTTCACCCCGATCCAGGCCGCCGCCTGCGCCGCGCTGAACGGCCCGCAGGACATCGTCGCGCGCAACCGCGAGCTCTATCACAAGCGCCGGGACGTGCTCGTCGAAAGCTTCGGCCGCGCCGGCTGGGACATCCCCTCGCCGCGCGCTCGATGTTCGCCTGGGCGCCCTTGCCGCCCGCGCTCGCGCATCTCGGCAGCCTCGAATTCACCAAGCAGCTCCTCACCCACGCGCATGTCGCGGTCGCGCCCGGCGTCGGCTATGGCGAAAATGGCGAGGGCTATGTCCGCATCGCGATGGTCGAAAACGAACAACGCCTCCGCCAGGCCGCGCGCAACGTGAAACGCTACCTCCAGAGCATGGGCGTCAACACCCCCGCCCAGGGCGCCGGCTGACCCGTCGCCGACCCCCGTCATCCTGACGAACGTCAGGACCCAGAGCCAAGCAGCACCCCGCCCGCGGCTCTGGTCCCGGATTAAGTCCAGGATGAGGCGGGAAGAGCAGCACCCCCACCCCAAACCGTCATCCCCGCGCAGGCGGGGATCCAGACTGGCGGACGCCCGCGAGTCCAGCCGCACCCGCATAGACTATGGATCCCCGCCTCCGCGGGGATGACGGAGCGGGTGGCCATGCCCCCGCCCGCCCCGGCTGACGGTTTGGACGAACATCCACCCCGTCATCCTGACGAAAGTCAGGATCCAGAGCCAAGTAGCGCCCCGCCCGCGGCTCTGGATCCTGGATCAAGTCCAGGATGACGAAGGAGGAAGCCGCGCCCCCCGAAAGGTTGACGCCACCCCCCGCCCCAGCCATCCCCCCAAGCCATGACCCGCCCCGGCTTCGCCTTCTCCACCACCCTGCGCGTCCGCTACGCCGAGATCGACGGGCAGAAGATCGTCTTCAACTCGCGCTATCTCGAATATGCCGATGTCGCGATCACCGACTTCTGGGACTGGAGCGGGATCGCCGCCGCGGTGCCCGGCTGGGACGACACCGAATTCAACGTCCGCCGCACCGAGATCGACTATCTCGCGCCCTTCCGCCTCGGCGACACGATCGCGGCGCATGTCCGGATCGAGCGGGTCGGCACGTCGAGCCTCACCAAGCGGATCGAGCTGACGCATGCCGAAACCGGCGCGCTCCACACGGTGATCATGATGGTCAGCGTCCATGTCGATCTCGCGACCGGCCGCCCCGCACCCCTGCCGCCCGCGATCCGCGACCATATCGCGCGGCTCGCCACCCCCGCCTGACCGCTCAGTCCGTCGCGCCGATCTCCCCCGGCAGCGCCCAGATCAGCTCGCCCCGGCCCAGCACGCGGCCGTCATGCGCGCGCACCGCGACCTGTTCGATCGGCTGCCGGTCGCGCGCATCGACCAGGATCGGGAAGGCCGGGATCCGCGTCTCCCACCGCTCGCCCCATTGCCGGAGCGCGATCATCGTCGGCAGCAGCGCGAAACCCTTCTCGGTCAGGCCATAGGCGATCTTGCGGCGATCCTCGGGCAAGGGCCGCCGCGCGAGGATCCCGTGCTCGACCAGCCGCGCGAGCCGGTTCGCCAGGATGTTGCGCGCGATGCCGAGCTCGGCCTGGAATTCCTCGAAATGATGCAGCCCGTTGAACGCCGCGCGCAGGATCAGGAACGACCAGCGCTCCCCCATCGCCTCGAGTGCCGCCGGCAGGCTGCATTCGCGCAGCGGCTCGCGCAAAATCCCCCGCGAAATTCCCCGCGAAGTTCCCCGCGAAATTCCCCGCCGAAATCCCCCCCCGAAATTCCCATCGTCCCGGCTCCCCCCCGACCCCCGGTCTAGCCTATAGCATTCCGCCGCGCGATGCGCTCATCGAGTGCGTCTATCACGGTGACCGGACGCTTTTGGTTGCAAAGCAATACGCTGCGGCCCCATCTATGTCGGGTGTTGCGCCAATATGAACTCGTCGATCGAGTCCTCGATTACGATCCCGATGCCGACGAGGCCCTGCTGAACCGCGCCTATGTGTTTTCGATGCAGGCGCACGGGTCGCAGAAGCGTGCGAGCGGCGATCCCTATTTCAGCCATCCGATCGAGGTGGCGGGCATCCTCACCGATCTGCATCTCGATGACGAGACGATCGCCACCGCGATCCTCCACGACACGATCGAGGATACCGTCGCCACGCCCGAGGAGATCACGCGGCTGTTCGGCCCGTCGGTCGCGCGGCTGGTCGACGGCGTCACCAAGCTCAGCAAGATCGAGGCGCAGACCGAGAACGAGCGCGCCGCCGAGAACCTGCGCAAGTTCCTGCTCGCCATGTCCGACGACATCCGCGTGCTGCTGGTGAAGCTCGCCGACCGGCTGCACAACATGCGCACGCTGCATCACATCGCCAAGCCCGAGAAGCGCCGTCGCATCGCCAAGGAGACGATGGACATCTACGCGCCGCTCGCCGAGCGGATCGGCATGTACGAGTTCATGCGCGAGATGCAGACGCTCGCCTTCGAACAGATCGAACCCGAAGCTTCCGAATCGATCAACCGCCGGCTCGAACAGCTGAAGGACGGCGACGGCAACCGCATCGCCAAGATCGCATCGGGGCTCAAACTCGTGCTGTCGCGCGCCGGCATCGAGGCGGAGGTCGCGGGGCGCGAGAAGCATCCCTATTCGATCTTCCGCAAGATGTCCGAACGGCACATCAATTTCGAACAATTGTCCGACGTGATGGCGTTCCGCGCGATCGTCCCGACCGAGGCGGACTGCTACGCCGCGCTCGGCATCATCCACCAGCGCTGGCCGATGGTGCCCGGCCGGTTCAAGGATTACATCTCGACGCCCAAGCGCAACGGCTATCGCTCGCTCCACACCAGCGTGATCCATGCCGACAATGCGCGTATCGAGATCCAGATCCGGACCGAGGCGATGCACGCCCAGGCCGAATTCGGCCTCGCCGCGCACTGGGCCTACAAGCAGAAGAGCGGCGGCCAGACGATCGGCGGCGGCGAGCATCAGGTCAGCTGGATCCGCGACCTGGTCGAGATCCTCGACACCGCCGAAAGCCCCGAGGAGCTGCTCGAACACACGCGGATGGCGATGTACGCCGACCGCATCTTCGCCTTCACCCCCAAGGGCGAGCTGATCCAGCTGCCCAAGGGCGCGACGCCGATCGACTTCGCCTATGCGGTCCACACCGATCTCGGCGACCAGGCGGTCGGCGCGAAGATCGACGGCCGCGTCGTGCCGCTCTCGACCGTGATCGAAAACGGCAACCAGGTGCAGATCCTGCGTTCGAAGGGCCAGTCGCCGCAACCGCACTGGCTCAACGTCGCGACCACCGGCAAGGCGCTCGCCGCGATCCGCCGCCATCTGCGCCACAAGGAGCGCGTCGAGCAGGAGGCGCTCGGCCGCACGCTGTTCGACGACATCGCCTCGCGCCTCCCAGCCCCGATCGGCCCCGACGCGACCGAGCCCGCACTCAAGCGGCTCAAATTCGCCGACGAGGGCGCGCTGATGGTCGCAATCGCGCGCCGCACCGTGTCCGACGAACAGGTGATGGAGGCGCTGATGCCGGGCTCGACCGGCGCCGATCTCGGCCATGCGGTCGCCCCGCAGTCGAGCGCGATCTCGATCAAGGGGCTGACCCCGGGCGTCGCCTATGACCTCGCTACCTGCTGCCACCCCGTGCCCGGCGACCGCATCGTCGGGCTGCGCCGTCCCGATGCGGGGATCGAGGTCCACGCGATCGACTGCCGCGTGCTCGCCGAACTCGCCGAGCGGACCGAGAACGAGACCGACTGGGTCGACGTCGCCTGGGGCGAAAAGACCGAAGGCGCGGTCGCGCGCATCTCGGTGATGGTCAAGAACGAGCCCGGCTCGCTCGGCGTGGTCGCGTCGATCATCGGCACGCACATGGCCAACATCATCAACCTCCGCCTCGACACGCGCGACACGAGCTTCCACACCAACGAGATCGACGTCGAGGTCCACGACATCCAGCAACTCATGCGCCTCATGGCCGGCCTCCGCGCCGCCGACGCCGTCAACACCGTCGAACGCGTGTAGCGGGCAGCAGCCCACCACCGCCCGCGCCGTCCCCGGCCCCCGTCCCCGCCATCCCGCTTTCCATCGCCCCCCCGTTTCGTCCTCCGTCCCATCCTCCCCCCTTTCCGTCATCCCGACGAAAAGTCGGGACCCAGAGCCAAGCAGCACCACCACCCGCAACCCTGGGTCCCGGGTCAAGCCCGGGATGACGGAAGGGGAGCCCACACCCCTCCCCCGTCATCCCCGCGCAGGCGGGGAT
>NZ_JRVI01000126.1:0-47971 GCF_000783375.1 Sphingomonas sp. Ant20 | reverse complement strand
TGGGCGGCGACCGGCACGGGCACCATGAAGTTGTTGCGCGCAAACTTCACCAGCCCCTCGACCTTGCCTTTGTCGTTGCCCCGCGCTGGACGCGCAAAACGGTCCTGAAACAGGTAGTGGCTGACCAACTCTGTGAAGGCACGCGTGCGCTCACGCGTTCCGTCGCCGCAGATTTTTGGCCACGGCGATGGTTGTGTTGTCGTAGAGGATGGACAGCGGCACGCCCCCGAAGAACGCGAATGCCGACACGTGCCCGTCGAGAAACGCCTCGGTCGTCTCACGCGGATATGCCTTGAAGAAACAGGCATCCGACTGCGGCAGCGACATGCAGAAATAGTGGATCTTCATCCGCTCCCCGCCGACGATCGCGACCGCCTCCCCGAAGTCGACCTGCGCATGCCCCGGTGGGTGCGCCAACGGCACGAAGGTCTCGCGCCCGCGCGCCCTGCACAGCCGCACATGGTCTTTCACCATCGTGTAGCCGCCCGTATACCCATGCTCGTCGCGCAGACGCTCGAAGATCCGCTTTGCCGTGTGTTGCTGCTTGCGCGGTGCCTCACGGTCGGCCGCCAGGATTGCGTCGATAGCCGGTAGGAGCGCCCCGAGCTTCGGCTTGGTCGGAGGCTTCGTCCGGCGGTATCCGGGCGGTGCCGAATACAGGCACATCTTGCGGACCGTATCCCGGTTCAGCCCGAACACCTCCGCCGCTTCCCGGCGACTATGGCCTTCGACGAACACAAACCGTCTGACCGCTGCGTAGCTTTCCACGACAAACATCCCCGCCGCTCCGCAAAGGGAGCAGCTTACCAAATGGCCGGATTTTACTCCGCCCCCACCGGCAATGCGCCGGCGGTCCTGTGGCCTGATTTGTCACCGCCCTTCACACACAATGCTAGGATTGAATAGTGCGGCCGATTCGAAGGCATATTCCTGACTGAAATACGCCCCTATCAGCAGCTGTTCCGCTCCGTCAGGATCCACCACGCCGAACTCGTCGCTTATCTCGGCGAAACGCCGCAGAAATATCTGATCGGCGTTGCGGTGGCGCTCGTTCATTGGTTTTGAGAGCAATTTGAGCATCCGTGACCGAAATGCTGGCTCTAGCGCGTGGATCCGCTCGGCAACCGCCTCGCGACGCGACGGCCGATTGGCCGCGAACGCCGCGGGATAGCCGAAGTCGAATGGCCGGATGACGGTCCTCGATGGATCAGGCTTTAGCTCGATCTCGAGCTTGGTAAATACGTCCGCCGCGTCCATCGACGTCGAGCCTTCCTATATGCGCCCCGGCCTAGCTGCGAGCGACGACGCTTGAGCGCTTTGGGGCGCGAATATATCCATGCGCGGCATCGTCATGCTGCACCGACCCGCGTTGACCCACAGGCGTGGCTCGCAGACACCCTGACGCGCCTCGCCAACGGCCTCCGCACAATGCCAGCGGCGACCGGTTGAACCCACTACGGCGTTTTTAAGACGTTGCGCTCCACGCGCGCGAGGTCCAGCTCCTGCGTAGTCGCGCAATCTCGAAAAGCTTGATCCACTGGCGACGTGATCGCCGACACTGGCGGCTCGCGCCGGGCTTACCGGGGGGCGCTGCTATCTCCGAATATGCGCTGCCAACGACGCAGCATTGTGGGCATGATCCTCAGCCCTGCTGCCGCCTCGATCCGCATGCGACCGCTCGTCTAGACGATTCGAGGATTTCGCGCTTGAACTCATCGATAACCTTCGTCGTACTCGCCATTTTAAATCTCCTGGCTCCGCGCAGCCATCATTGGTGTCCGTCACACCGAAGGAAGCACGCCTACCCCAAGTTAGGATAGTCTTGCCTCTGGCTTGACCCTGCGTCCGAGTATGTCGACCAGCCACAAAAGGCTTCCCTTCCAGATGCCATGCAAGCGTGCCTGGTAGCTCCGGTAAAGCATTGCATGGCCCAACTGAGCAACGCGTCCACGGATAAAGCCGCCATCGAAAAAGCCGAAGCGGCCGAGCGATCCGTAGGCATCGTAGCCGCCCAGCGAAACAAGTCCGCCGAAGTCCTTATAACTCGCCGACGGGGCGTGTTTACCTGCTATCAGCCAGGCAGATACCGGCACAGGTACTTGGCGTGCTGGCTGGCCGCCTGTGCGGTCGTGGGAACCGGTGTATCACTGCCGGGGAGCTTCGCGCTTGCGCAATCGCCCAGAGCATAGATGCGCGGGTCCCCCGCAGTCGCCAGCGTAGGGCCGACAACAAGCTGGCCGCTCAAAGAGCGCTCCAGATCCGTCAGCGTATCGATTAGCGGCGGTGCCTTAACGCCTGCAGCCCAAACTTTCAGGTCCGCGGGGACCGTGGTGCCGCCCTCCAGTGCGAACGCCGTTTTACCTACGGCTGTCACACGAGTCCCCGTGCGCACGGTAACGCCAAGTTGCTCCAGCTTGTCTCGAGCGGCGTTCCCCACCTTTTCCGGGAAAGGCCCAAGCAGTCGAGCCCCGGCTTCGATCAGCACCACGTTCAGATAGCTCGACGCATTGGCGATCCCATATCGCTCGACCACGCTGGCGATCTGGATGAGTTCTGCTGCCAGCTCTACGCCCGTCGCGCCGCCGCCAACGATGCCTACCGTCAGGGCGTTTCCAGTCGCAAGACTCTTCACGAGATGCACGCGCAGGAGATCGTTGAATGTGATCGCGTCCGATCGGGTGTCTATCCGCTGGCAATATTCCGCAACACCGGGCGTATTGAAGTCATTTGCCCGGCTGCCGACCGCGAGCACCAGCGTGTCATAGGGAATCGTTCGTCCAGGCACGATGTCCTCGCCCCCCGACCTGCAGGGGAGCTATCTGCAACTTCCGACGATCCCGATCGATGCCGATCACTTCGCCAAACTCATAGCGGAAGCCGCGCGTCCGTGCTTGCGCGGCATAGACCGTCTCCTGCGCCCCAGCATCCGACGTACCCGCCGCGATGGTGTGCAACATCGGCTTCCACACATAGGCAGTTTCCCGGTCAACAAGCGTAACGGCCAACGTCTGCGTGCCCGACCGTTTGCCAGAAAGGCACGTGGCAATGTCCAGTCCAGCCACCCCGCCGCCGACGACCACGAGCCTGTGTTCCTTATCCATCTTCATGCCTCCTGCATCACGTCCGAAACTCCCTGGCTACGGCAATCCAAATGCATGGCCTCATTTTCGCGCGATCAAAGGCGCCGCAGTGTCACGCAACATTGCGGCGTCGCCGACCTCGTGCCCGATTCTAAGGCGCGCGATATCCTCGCCGAGCAGCTGCTGGCGAGGCAGCGGTATAATGCCGGGGATCGGACGCGGCGCCGTCAAATTGCCAAACGCGCCAGATATGCTGAACGCCGCTGGCGCTTTACCGGCGACTGCCGTCATAGCATCTGCCCCCGACCTTGCGTACACCGTTCGATAAGGTCAGCTAGACCGCCGTCCATGATGCGAACACCTTTCAATAGTAGCCCTTGACGCAGCGCTGGGAACTAGCGGGGACCGTGAGGTATACGCAGGTGAGCTTCACCAGGCTGCCTCGGCGCGACTCTCTGTTTGCTGCTGTCGCCACGCACGCAATATTCCGATCTGGTTATTATCGCTTGGGGACATCTCCCTTACAGAGAGGCTCGATTCTGCCGAAGGCGGTTCGCTCGAGCCGATGCAATCGGCCGATTTGGCAAGCGCAGGCGGACTATCGCCCTCGAGCAGTTCGAGCAGGGTGTGTCGGCCGCGCGAAATACGACTTTTCAACGTGCCCAGCGACACGTCCTCAATTGCTGCTGCTTCTTCATAGCTGCGACCTTCAATGCCAACGAGATGAATAGCGCGCTGCTGTGTCGCTGTCAGGCCAGTCCAATAGCGCCCGACATCCTGCAGAAAAAATTGCGGCCTCCTGTCCCGACGCAACGGCCACATCCGGAAATTCGTCTCCATAGGTGTCCGTCTTGGCGACTCGTTTGTGGCGAACATGGCTCAGGAAGCAGTTACGAAGAATGCGATAAACCCAAGCCTTGAAACTTGTGCCGACCACGAACCTGTCGCGATTCCGCCACGCGCGGATCGCAGCATCTTGAACGAGATCCTCCGCCAGATCGTTATTGCGCGCTAGGGAACGGGCGTACCGCGATAGGCCAGGCAGGACTTCGCGGAAGACACGGTTGAACTGCCCGTGATCGAGCGTCGGCGGGTACGGCGCAAGCTCCCTCGCTGACTGGGGGATCGTCATAAGCTTCACCTCGAGATTTCTGCCTCGACCGACCTATAACCTCAAATTGAGATAGAGACACCCGCCGGGATACCTTATTGTCTGATCCTAGACGAATAAAGCTCCCCAATGTTCCGTTTGTGCACCTATAATATCTCCGCCAGTATCCTTATCCCGTGAGCCCTTGAGGCTAAAACGCTTAGATATGGCTGCCTTCGCGCTCAGCGGCTGGCATACCTCACGCGGCTGGCCGGCTCGACGGGCTGCTCCAGCCCGGAGACAAACTAGGACGCCGTCGGCTGCCGAGAAGACGCGCGCTCACTCACTCCGCGCAGCGGCAAAGGAGGTCCGATGAGCTATTTGATCTCTCGTACAGGCGCCCGGCTCATCGAACGCCTGATCCTTCTTCGCGGGTAAGCGTCCTCCTGTCACGTAGGACTGCCCACAGCCTCGGCTCACAAGTTGCACCCGGCCAGCTTGATGAATGCGGCCCACTGCAGAGCGAGAAGGTGTTCGTTGCCGACCCCTCCCAATATAAGGTCACTTGGGCAGTTATGGTTTATCCGCAAAGGCGCTGCAGGCGCACCCCGGCCGCATGCTCGACGACGAGGCTCGTCACGATCAACGCCGGAATTACGACGGCGACGGTGATGATGAGCATCGTCACCGTCGCTGCCCTGTTGCGGCGCTCTGGCCAGCGCGTGAGCAACTTTTGGAAAAGCGGCTGAAAGAGCAGCGCGGCCAAGACCGCCCACAAAAGAGCGCCAGCAAAGCTCGAAACGACCAGAGCGAGGCCGATCGTGATCAGACAAAGAAATAGAACAAGCCCGCCGTTTTCGACGGGCCGTCGATTAATAGCCATTCCGCTTGACCTTTATGTCGCGAAGGTTCGAGCATAACAACGACCGGGAGTCGCGCAAAGTCTCGCTGCGACCGCTAACTCTCAGCATTCCAAATAGCTCCTTGAAGCGTCCCGGATTTCCTGGAGGCTCCCACTTGTGAGTAGGAGCATCGAGAATGAGCAAGACGACAAACAAGTTTTCGCCTGAGGTCCGCGAGCGGGCTGTTCGGATGGTGAGCGAGCACCGGGCGGATCACCGTTCGGAATGGGATGCGCTGGTGTCGATCGCGGGCAAGATCGGCTGCACGGCGGAGACGCTGCGGCGTTGGTGCCGCGACGATGCTGGCCGGCGTGCGGGGCCAGCAGCGCTGGCAGATGATGACCGTGCCAGATTGAAGCTGCTCGAGCGAGAAGTGAAGGAGCTCCGCCGGGCCAACGAGATCCTCAGGAAGGCGTCGGCATATTTTGCGATGGCGGAGCTCGACCGCCCCGGGCGATGAAGATGGCGTTCATCGACGCGCATCGGGAGGAGTTGGGAATCGAGCCGATCTGCCAGGAACTGGCGGTCGCCCCCTCCTCGTATCATCAACATGCGGCCCGGCGGGCAGATCCGGGCAAACGTTCCGCTCGCGCCCGGCATGACGACGAGCTGAAAGAGCATATCCGGCGTGTCCACGAGGACAGCTTTGGCCTGTACGGTTCGCGCAAGGTATGGCGGCAGCTGCTGCGCGATGGCGTCACCATCGCAAAATGCACGGTCGAGCGGCTGATGAAGGTGATGGGGCTGGCCGGTGTCCGGCGTGGCAAATCCTGCGTCACCACGGTTTCGGATCGCAAGGTCGTATGCCCGCTCGACAAGGTCAATCGGGAATTCAAGGTCCAGCGTCCGAATGCCTTGTGGGTCGTGGACTTTACCTACGTCCACACCTGGGCGGGGTTCGTCTACGTGGCGTTCGTCATCGATGCTTTCGCCCGCCGGATCGTCGGCTGGAAAGTCAGCAGCAGTGCTACCGCCGGCTTCGTGCTGGATGCGCTCGAGCAGGCCATCCATGCCCGTCGTCCTACCGCCGACGATCGTCTCATCCACCACTCGGACAGAGGCTCGCAATACCTCGCCATGAGCTACACCCAGCGCCTGGCGGAGGCAAAGCTGGTGCCGTCGGTCGGCAGCGTCGGAGATTCGTACGACAATGCCCTCGCCGAGACGATCAACGGCCTGTTCAAGGCTGAGGTCATCTGGCGCCAGCGCTCCTGGCCAAGCCTCGCCGCTGTCGAAATGGCGACGTTGCGGTGGGTGGACTGGTTCAACAACCAACGCCTCTTCGGCCCGATCGGCTACGTCACGCCCAGCGAGGCCGAAGCTGAATACTATGCCGCGCAATTGGAAACCGCTATCGCGGCATGACTCAAACCAAACTGCCTCCGGGAAATCCGGGACGCTTCAGTCATGCTGAGGTCGACCTTCCAGAACGGGCTCATGCTGGCGTAGGGGCATTAGCGGAGCTGCGCGCCATGATGCTCGGTATCATTGATCTGATCGAACGCGACCCACTCGCGGACAACCGTAGCGAGCTCGAAACGACGTTTCGCCATCTGCGTGAATTGAATAAGATTATGGAGGGTGAAATCTACGAAACCGTAATAGCTTGTTCGAAGGCGCGTCGCTCGATGATCGCGAGCATTACGACATCCAGATCAAAGGTCCATTGATGGCTATTTCAGACGAGGAACGGCTACGAGCAACCCTGCGGAAAATAGAAGCGTTGTATGCAGCGGCGGGTACCGAGGGGGAGAAGAATGCAGCCGGCGCTGCGGCTGAGAGATTGCGCCGTCGATATGAGGAAAGTCGCTCTGCGGAGCGAGTGCAAGAGTTCCGATTCTCGTTGCCTGATCCGTGGTCGCGGCAGCTCTTTGTCGCACTGTGTCGGCGATATGGGCTGCGGCCGTTTCGCTATCCGCGAATGCATCGTCAATCGATCGTCATCAAGGGGCCGGCCAGCTTCATAAACGGGGTACTGTGGCCTGAATTTGAGGAACTCAGCGGAGCCTTGATGGCGCATTTGAGCGCCGTCACAGACCGCATCATTCAAGAAGAGATACATCGCTCCGTTCATGATGCAGAAGAGGTCCCCGATATGCCGCGACTTACCTCGTAACGTCAAATACCCCCTCGGATTTCAGCGAGCCGCGAGCACCGTTCACTGAATCAAAAATCAACCTGAAGTCTCATCGTCTATGCCCTCGCCTACTCGTTCAAGCGCCCGCCGATTTTACACAGCTCACTTGCCTTCTGACCTAGGTTTTCGAGCTCGCCGATGCCTCGCAGAACCGAGATTGGGTCACACGAGCCAACGCTCCTGTTCTGACATTCGACTTCTGCTATTGTGAAGGAAATCGGGCACCGGCAGGTGTACGATTTCCTCCAAGGCAGGAAGCCGTGGGCCGCGGATGCTGGCCTATGGGGTTTTCGGTTTTCGCCCTGGTTTGAGGCGCGGGCAACAGCCGCCCGGGCGGGCATCTGTGGGCTGGAAGGAGGTCGTCTGGCGCTGGGTTTGGCTTGGATTTTGGCTTCGACGAAGGCGTGAGATGTGGGTCGCCACGCGGAGCGGCATCGTCAACGCGAGCGTCATCATGGCCGGAAGCGCACAGGCCGCGCGGCGGAATGCAGGTGAGCCATGGCGGGTCATGGCGCGGTGGTCCCGGTAGGGTTGGTGGCATGCGGGGGGTGCGCGGGGCTGGCGCCAGCGTTCGAAGGTTTCGATGACGACCATGCGTCCGCCGCAGCATGGGCATGGGGGTCGGGCATCGTCGGGTTCGACCGGTGCGGCTGCGGCCACGGGCGGGGCGACCCCGAGCAGTTGGCGGGCGTGTTCGAGGTGAGCCTTGCGGGTGGCGCCAGCGAGCAGGCCGTAATGACGGATGCGGTGGAAGCCTTCGGGAGAACGTGGATCAGGAAGCGGCGGATGAACTCGTCAGCGGCCAGCGTCATCAGCTGCTGCCGGTCGGCGACATCGTTCCGGTAATTCTTGTAGCGTAACGTCACCCCGGTCTCGTCGAAGCGGACGAGGCGGCTGTTCGAGATGGCGACCCGGTGGGTGTAGCGCGACAGATAGGCGAGCACCGCCTGAGGGCCGGCGAAACGGGGGTTTGGCGTAGACGACCCAGTTCTTCTTCCGGACCGGGGACAGGTGTCGCAGGAAGGCGCGGCGGTCGGCGAGTGCTGCGAGACTGCCGAAGAAGCCGAGCCGTCCCGCCTCGTACAGCGCCATCAGCCGGGTCAGGAACAGGCGGCGGAACAGCTTGCCGAGCACACGCACCGGCAGCAGGAACGCGGGGCGTGACGACACCCAGCGGTTGCCGTCCGGGGACAGCCCGCCGCCGGGTACGATCATGTGGATGTGCGGGTGGTGGGTCATCGCCGAGCCCCATGTATGAAGCACCGCAGTGATACCGATCCGCGCGCCAAGATGCTTCGGGTCCGCGGCGATGGTCGTCATCGTCTCGGACGCCGCCTGGAACAGCAGGCCGTAGAACGCAGTTTTGTTCTGGTACGCGATGTCGGCGACCTCGGCCGGCAGGGTGAAGACGACGTGGAAATAGGTGACCGGCAGCAGGTCGGCCTCGCGCTCGGCAAGCCATGCGCGCGCGGCCGCACCTTGGCAGTGCCGGTTGCGACAGGAGTTATAGGCCACCCGCCAGTGCCCGCAGTCGGTGCATTCCTCGGTGTGGCCGCCAAGCGCAGCGGTGCGGCAATGTTCGACAGCCGACATGACCTTGAGCTGGTCGAGGCTCAGATGCCCGGCATGCGCGGTCCGATACGCAGGGCGGGCAGCGCGAAAGATGTCGGCGACCTCAAGCGAGGTGCGCATCGCACGCTCACCCGGCGGGCGTCTTGCCCTCCATCAGCGCCATCAACCGGTCCAGCGGACCGGTTACCGCATGGATCGTCCGCGTGGCGACCTTGGTGTAGAGCGCGGTCGTCTCGAGCTTGCTGTGCCCGAGCAGCACCTGGATGACGCGGATGTCGACGTCCTGCTCGAGCAGGTGGGTGGCGAAACTGTGCCGTAGGGTATGCGGACTGACGCGCTTGCGGATCCCGGCTGCGTCAGCCGCCTCACAGACGGCACGGTGAAGTTGGCGCGTCGAGATCGGGTCGGTGTAGCTACGCCCTGGGAACAGCCAGCCGTGCGGCAACAGGACACTGCGCCGCTTGCCCTCGCGCCACCAGAGCCGGAGCAGTTCAAGCAGTTGCGGCGACAGCATCGCGTTACGGTCCTTGCGGCCCTTGCCCTCCTCGATGCGGATCAGCATGCGCTTGCTGTCGATGTCGTCGGCCTTGAGATGCGCGACCTCCGACACCCGCAATCCGGCGCCGTACGCGACGCCCAGCGCTGCTCGGTACTTGATGCCCGGCGCCGCCTCGAGCAGCCGCGCCACTTCCTCGACGCTCAGTACGTCGGGCAGCTTGCGGGGACGAGGCGCCAGGACCAGCTTACGCGACAGGTCGGGCCGGTCGAGCGTCACGCCGAACAGGAAGCGCAGCGCCGACACTGTGGTGCCGATGACGGACTCTCCGACACCGTGCTCGCGCTGGTGAAGCTGGAAGCGTCGTACGTCCTCGGCGGTCGCGGTCTCCGGCGAGCGTCGCAAGAAAGCCGCGAAGGCGCGAACATGGCGGACATAGTCATGTTGCGTCCGCGCCCGCATCGCACGCATCGCCATGTCGTCGAGCATGCGCTGACGCAGCGGCGTAACGGACCGTTCGGTGGGTATAGTCGCCATGGGGAGTTCCTCTCGTTGAAGGAACTCCATCGTCTGCCACCCCCACCGCTGAGCCAAACCTCAGCGCAGGCGCACTACCTCGTCACCATTACCACTGCCGCGCAGCGGCTTCGTGCTTTGGGTCCTTACCGCCGCGACGCTGCTGGTCAGCTTGCGCCCGCAACGCGGCCCATACCCGCCATATAATGGCTCTCTCGCAGCATCGAGGCATGCTCGCTAGCGCTTTGGTTTCTTGGGACGGTTCGTCGTGCCGTCCGTTGCAACGAGAGACCTACTCAGAACGGGCGCCATTACCGCATAACCGGCGAGGTTTGGGTGGACGCCATCGTCGGTTAGGCCGCTCCGCATTCCGCCATCGTCATTAGCCATGGCACTGTAGTAATCGATGTACGTGAAGCCGTTGTAAGCCGCATATCGCTTCAGCCAGGCATTGTGCTCCACCAGCTTGGCGGCCGGCTTGTATTGCCTGGCCCACCAGAACTCTTTCGCCGGCAGCATCGATACAAGATATACGCGGATGCCGTGGGCTTTGGCCATTTCGGCCATGGCGCGAACATTGTTGCGTATGAACCGATCCGAGGTCGGACCGGTATTGCCCGCGATGTCGTTGCCGCCCGCCAGGATGTGGACCGCGGCGGGGTTCAGGGCGATGACGTCCTGTTCAAACCGCAGAAGGATCTGCGGCGTGGATTGCCCGCTGATCCCGCGTCCGACGATGCCGTCCGTGAATAGCGACGGCTACGCCTTCTGCCGACCTTCGGTCAGCGAGTCGCCGATGAGGACCAATTTCACGGACCCCGTCACCGCCATATCGTCGGCAGCATAGCGGCACAGGTCTGCCCAATCTTTGTCACGGCGGAGTCCGTTCGCCTCCGCCTCGGTTTTGCTGGCCGTAGCGGTCGCGATCGCCCCGCACGGATCGGCAACGGCTGCGGTTTCGCGCACGGTTGCGTCGCGGCTTGCGCGGTGGTCGTGCAGGGGAGGCATGCCAACGACATGGTGGAGAGGATCAGGGGCGTTCGCATCAATAGACTCCATTCCAAGCCGACCGTTCGCCCATAGCGCCCGCGCTCATGGTCGCCATGCGAAGGTGACGGCAGCGCCGGGCGGAAAACTGTAGCCGAACGGGTGTCGCCCGCTCGCAACCCGCAGCGACGCTGCTGTATCGGTGGCATTATAGGCGAGCAGGACGAGACCGCCATCGGGGTTGCGGAACGCGACGGTCGGCAGTTGCGTCGTGCTCGTCGTCGCGATCCGTCGCGCCCCCGGTGCCACAAAGCGGCTGAGATGACCGAGCGCGTAATATTCGAGCTCGCGCGTGACCGTGCCGGTCGCGGGGTCGATCGTCACGACGCCGCGGCAATTGTTGCAACCGCCCTTGTGCGGGCCGCCTTTGGGGTTGAGCGCCAGGTTCCATAGCAATACACCGCGCGCCCACCGCCGGGTGGAGCCGATCATGAGCCGCTGGATCGTATCGCCGAAGCCCGTCTTCCACCCCGGCCGCCAGCCGCCACCCGAGCATTCGGTGAAGAACACGTCCTTGTCGGGATGCTTGACCTGAACGCGGGTCTGCGCGGCGACATCGCCGGCATAGCAATGCCAGGCGACTCCCGCGACGTGGCGCGCGGCGGCGGGATCAGTGAGCACGGTTTCGGGTTGTTCGGGCTGGTCCCAATTATGGTCCCATTCGAGGACTTCCGTGCCGAGTTTCGCCTGCGCGAGCGCCGGCCCCAGATCGCGACCGATGAAGCGCGCCCGATCGATCGCGGGCCACCTCATGCCGGGATAGTCCTTCGGCGAGAAATCCGGCTCGTTCTGCACGGTGACGTAGCGCATCGGCACGCCGGCGGCCGCATAGGCCTTTAGATAGCGCACGAAATACCGCGCATAGATGCCGTAATCGGCGGGGTTGAGGACGCCGCCGACCATCGAATCGCCGGTCTTCATCCAACCCGGCGGGCTCCAGGGACTGGCCATGACCACCAGCCCGGGATCGATCGCGAGCGCCTGACGGACGGTTGGAAGTACGGTCTTCGCATTGGGTGCGATCGAGAAGCGCGCGAGATCGGGGTCGCGCTGGCCTGTGGGCATGTCGTCGAAGCTGTAATGCTCGGGCGAGAAATCGGATGCGCCGATCGTCAGCCGGGTGAAGTTCAGGCCGAGCTCGCCGTCGCCGCGACCGAACAAGTCCTGCAGCAATGCCGCACGACGGGCAGGGGGCAGGCCCTGGATGAGGATCGCCGACGCATCGGTGATCGCGGCGCCGAACCCGACCATCGACTGGTAGCGCTTGGCGGCGTCGACGGTAATCGTCGTCGCCCCGCGCTGCGGCCTGGAAACGACGACCGGTGCGAGCCGCTGTGCGCCGTCGGCCGACGTCAACCAGGCGCGAACGGGTGCGGGTGAGGGCGCCGCACCCAATGTCAGCAACGACGCGAGGACGAGCGCCCGTCGCGCGCTCATGGCTTGATCCGCGCATCTGCGAGCGTTGCCGTACCGGTCAGCGCCGTGTCGCCCGCGAACCGGCCGACGATGACCGGATAGCGTCCGGCCGCGACATGCCAGCCACGCGCGGCGACATCGAAATCGGCGAGCAGGCGTGGGTCGACGGTGACACTGACCCGCTTCGTCTCGCCCGGGCGGAGCGTGACGCGTTCGAACCCGACGAGCCGCTGCGTCGCGCCGTTCCGCCGGCCCGCGCTCGCATACACTTGCGGCGAATCCGCACCAGCGACCTTGCCCGTATTGGTGACGTCGAAGCTGACACGCAGCGCCGCACCCGGCTCGATTTTCAGACCGCCATAGCGGAACCGGGTGTAGGACAGCCCATACCCGAACGGAAACAGCGGCTTCGCACCCGTCTTCGGATAGCCGCGATAGCCGACATCGGCGCCCTCGCGGTACGGCACGTCGACCGAGAGCGAGCGCTCGACCATGCCATAGGTGCCCCCCGCCTTTACCTTGGCATCCGCGGCCTTCATCTCGGCGAGTCCGGGGATCGTCGGACGTATCGCCTGCGCTTCGCTGGCAGGAAACGTCATCGGCAGCCGGCCCGATGGATTGACCGCGCCGAACAGGATGTTGGCGATCGCCTCGCCACCCTTCTGCCCCGGATACCAGGCCTGCAGCACGGTGGGCACGCGCGACAGCCATGGCATCAGCACCGGCCCACCGGTCTCGAGCACGACGGCGGTGCGCGGATTGGCGGCGGCTACCGCGTTGATCAGCGCGTCCTGGTTATCGGGGAGCGCCAGCGTCTCGACGTCCTGCGCCTCGGTGCGCCATTGCCAGGCGAAGATGATCGCGAGATCGGCGCTGCGCGCGGCCTTGGCCGCGGCGGCAGGATCGGTGCCGTCGACAAAGATGACGTTCGCGCCCAGTGCCATGGCACGGATTGCCTGTAGGGGTGAGGAGGCGTGCCACGTCACGCGCGCGAACGACGCTGCGGCCCCCTCCTTCAACGGGATCTCGACCGGCGCGCCGCCGACCGAGCGCACCTGGCTCGATCCGCCGCCTGACAGCACGCCGACATCGGCATGCGCGCCGATCAGCACGATCCGTTTCGCGCTGCGTGCAAGCGGGAGCAGGTCGCCCTCGTTCTTCAGCAGCACGCTGCCCTTTTCGGCGACCTCCTGCGCGACCTTCGCGTGGGCGGCATAGTCGATCGGTTGCGGGGTCGTCGGCACCGGATGATCGATGAGACCGGTGGTCGTGACGCCCCACAGGATGCGGCGGTTCATGTCGGTGAGGCGGGCGGAACTGACGCTGCCGTCCTTCAGCGCAGCGGCGAGCGGCGCGCCGAAATACATCGCCTTGTCGAGTTCCCGGCCGGATTGCTGGTCGAGCCCGGCGTTGATGGCTTTGGCGGTCGAATGCACCGCGCCCCAGTCGCTCATGACCCAGCCCTTGTACCCCCAGTCGCCCTTGAGGACCTGGTTGAGCAGATGGTCGTTCTCGCAGGCCCAATCGCTCTCGACCTTGTTGTATGCGCACATGACCGATCCCGGCGCACCGCGTTCGATCGCGATCTCGAAGGCGAGCAGGTCGCTTTCGCGCAACGCCGCCTCGCCCATCTGCGAATTGACCGTGGTTCTCAGGGTCTCCTGCGGATTGAGCGCGAAATGCTTCAGCGTCGAGACGATATGGTTGGACTGCACGCCGCGGATCGACTCGCCCGCCATTATCCCTGCGAGCAGCGGATCCTCCCCAAGATATTCGAATGTCCGCCCGCCCCACGGATCGCGCGTCAGGTTGGCGCCGCCTGCGAGCAGCACGTTGAACGTCTTCGCACGAGCCTCGGCCCCGATCATCGCGCCGCCGCGATAGGCGAGGTCGGGGTCGAAGCTCGCCGCCAGCGCAAGGCTGGCGGGAAGCGCGGTCGCGGTGTCGCCCTTGCGCTGTTCGATCTGGTTGGCGACGCCGAGACTCGCATCGCTCTCGCGCAGCGTCGGGATGCGGAGGCGGGGGACGCCGGGGACATAACCGGCGGACGGGATCATGTCTGCCGGCTTATCCTTGCTCATGGGCGGGAAATAGCCATGGACGTAACGCAGCTTCTCCTCGGCCGTCATCGCGTCGGCGAGCGCCGCAGCGCGCTGGTCGGGATCAGCCTGTATTGTGGGCTCAGCCCGCTGTGCGTGCGCGGACGCAATCAGCGCGGTCATGGCCGCAGACAGCGCCAGCGCGCTCAACAGCGTTTTCATCCATCCTCCCGTTTTTTCCGCTTCGCTTGAATTGGAAGCGCTTCCAATTCCGTCCGTCTAAGGCCGCACGCCGCGTTGTCAACGGTCCGGCGGCAGAGCGGTGGAGGCTCGTTCGACGAGATGGAACGGCAGCATCTCCGGTCCGGTGGTAACAGCCGTCGCACCTTTCTGGATCGCCGCGATGATCTGTATCGCGCGGCCGCTCATCGCCTGGATCGGCTGGTGGATCGTCGTCAGCGGCGGCCATACCAGCGCAGAGACGGGCGTGTCGTCGAAGCTTCCGATCGACAGGTCGCCGGGTACCGAAAGGCCGTCGCGGTGAGCAGCGAACAGCGCGCCGACTGCGGTGTCGTCGTTGGCGCAGATGATCGCGGTCGGCCGCGGATCGGCGGCGATGAGTGTCGGCAGCAGGTCAACCCCCGCCTTGAAGGTAAAATCGCCGCGGCAGCTGATCATAGCCTCGGGTCCCAATCCCTCGGCAACGAGCGCGCGCAGCGCCCCGTCATGGCGTTCCTCGGCCGACAGGTGACCGGCCAGTCCCTTGATGAACCCGAACCGACGATGGCCCAGAGCGAGCAGATGGCGGGCCAGCGCGAAACCGGCGGCTTCGTCGTCCATCCGCACGGAAGGCGCGCCTGTCGCCACGTCGAGGGCTGGCGAGATGCAGACCAACGCGCAGGCGCGTTTGGCCAACGCGGCGGTCAGCGTGGTCCGATCTGAGAACGGGGGCGTAAGAATGATTCCCGTGCAGCGGCTGTCCTCGACGAGCTCAAGGATTCGGGCTTCGCAGTCTGAAGCGGTGTCGACGATCGCATGCGTGACGATGTCGAAGCCGAACGGCACGGCGGCGCGCAGCGCGCCGATCTCGAGCGCGGATTGATAGTAGGAGTTGGGCTCGCTCTCGACGTTGGAACTGCAGATCAGCAGCACGGTGCGGTTGGCGCCGCCCGCAAGGAAACGCGCCTGCACGTTGACCTGGTAGTCCAGCGCGTCGACCGCGGCGAGTACACGCGTTCGCATCTTGGCGCTGACGTTAGGTCCGTCGTTGAGCACGCGCGACACAGTTGCCCTCGCCACGCCGGAGCGTGCGGCGACATCGTCGATCGTAGGTTTGCGGTCGGTCAGCGAAGGTCCTCCACGGATTCCGTGCCGTATGCGCCGCGCCGTGGCAATGCCGGCATCAGGCCGCGCTCAGGAAGCTGGCGATCGTCAGGCGGCCATCGCGCGGGACGGGCGGCAGCATGCGATCGTTGGAAATCGCGGCGCAGTGCAGCAGGCTGCTGCGATAGATCACCGCGCGGTTGTAGGCCGGCGCGACGTGGCCGATGTCCGCGAAGATCGCGGTGTCGCCTTCGATATAGCCGGGCGCGGGTTCGCCGTGCATGCGCAGATCGTCGGCGAGCGCATCAAGATAGTCGCGGTGCCGCGTCGGGGTGATCGTCTCGAACGCTGTGCTGCGGTGGCGAAAGAAGCGCGTGCCACCCCAGTCGGCGTGCGACAGGTAGTGAACGATCGCAAGCTTGCCCGGCGCCACGTCGTCGATGTGCGGAATCCGCTGCGCCAAAGCGAGATCCGCGGGCGGCGTCACGGAGAGCGAGAACAGCGCCCGGTCGAACGCCAGCGTCCGCGTGAAGCCGAAGATCCTGCGCGCGGCACCTGCCACCAGCGGGCCGATCTCGGCGCAATAGCGTTCGCCGACGGGCGCGCGGACGCCCGGATAGTAGGCGCCGAGTGTCGTCAGCGTCGCGGCTTCCGCCTCGTTGACCAGCCGTTCAGGATCGGGCGCGAAGCCGTCGATCACGACGAGGCTTTCGCCCTCCGCGCCGACGCGGATCACATCGACCGACGGCCGGATCACCGCGTCGCCCGCTTGACAGGCGCGCGGCGAGGGGCGAGCCAGTCGCGATGCAGCCGTTGCCCGAACGCGCCGTTCCGCCGACCGAGTTCGCGGCTATCCGTGCCGCGGCCGATCCCGTGGTGATGCGCGGCCTGGTCGCCGACTGGCCGGTCGTGCGCGCGGCGCGGGCGGGGGCGTTGACCGATTATCTCGGCGGACTCGCGACCGACAGTCTCGTGCCGATGGTGCGCGCGGCGCCCGAGGAGGACGGGCGGCTCCATTACGAAGCTACGCTGCGAGGCCCCAATTTCACGCAGGCCCCGGCGACGCTGCGCGCGTTCCTCGCCGCGCTTGACACGGAGGCGGGTGCGGTGCGGCCCGATACACTCGCGGTGCAGGGGCTCGCGACCGAGCACGTCATGCCGGGCTTCGCCGCCGCGAACGCGATGCCGCTGCTGCCGCCCGGCATCCCGCCGCGGGTGTGGATCGGCAGCGCGGCCAAGGTCGCGACGCACAATGATCCGTCGGAAAACATCGCCTGCGTCGTGGCGGGTCGTCGTCGCTTCACGCTGTTCCCGCCCGAGCAGATTGCCAATCTCTATATGGGGCCGTTCCATATCACGCCGGCGGGCACGCCGGTCAGCATGGTGCATCTGACCGATCCGGATTTCGCGCGGTTTCCGCGCTTCGCCGAGGCGCTTGCTGCGGGATCCAGCGCGGAGTTGGAGCCGGGTGATGCGCTCTATATTCCCTATGGCTGGTATCATCATGTCGAGGCGCTGGCGCCGGTGAACATGCTGGTCAATTATTGGTGGGACCCGGCACGGCCCGATGTCGGATCGCCCTGGGACGCACTGATGCACGGCATGATGACGCTCAGGAACCTGCCGCCCGATCAGCGCCGTGCCTGGGCCGCGATGTTCGCGCATTACGTGTTTCTCGAAGGCGGCGATCCAGGCGCGCACCTGCCAGCACATGCGCGCGGCGTGCTGGCGGCGACGACGCGACCGACGTCGCGCAGATGCGCCGCGGGCTTATCGCGACGCTGCAACGCGCGACCGGGGAACGATGAGCGGCGGTGCCTGACAGGTCCGTGCGATGAAATCGGCGTGACTCGGCATCAGCGCGGTGCATTTGGCGATCACGCCCTCGATATTGCTGAGGAAGCGTTCGATCTCGTCTGCGGGCGTGACGTCGACCAGCGGATCGGGCGCGGTGGGGATGATGCCCTGGCCGATCAGCACCTGGATCCAGCTTTCCTCGGCGAACAACTCGTCGTCCTCGCGGAAGATGCGACCGTTCGCGCGGAACAGCGCGATCTTCCGCGCAAGCGTCTCGGGTACGTCCATGTCGCGGACATGCCGCCAGAACGGCGTGTCGCCGCGCTCGGTCGCCTTGTAGTGCAGAATGATGAAGTCGCGGATGCGCTCGTACTCGAAATCGGTCTGGCGGTTGTATTCGGCAATGTTAGCGGGATCGAATCCGGTGTCGGGCAGCAGCCGAACCAGCCGCAGGATCGCCGACTGGATCAGGTGAAGCCCGGTAGACTCTAGTGGCTCGAGGAATCCGCCGGCGAGCCCGATTGCGACGCAGTTCTTGATCCATCCGCTGCGGCGTTTGCCCGGCACGAAGCGCAGCCGGCGCGGTTCGCCGACCGCGGGCATGTCGAGATTGTCGAGCAGCATCGCCTGCGCGGCGTCGTCGTCCATCCAGCGGCTGGCATAGACATGGCCGTTGCCCGTGCGGTGCTGCAGCGGGATGCGCCACTGCCAGCCCGCCGGCCGCGCGGTTGACCGGGTATAGGGCGTGAAGTTCGCCGACCGCTCGCTCGGCACTGCGACCGCGCGGTCGCACGGCAGCCAGTGGCTCCAGTCCTCGTATCCGCTGCCAAGCGCCTGTTCGATCAGCAGCCCGCGAAAGCCCGAGCAGTCGATGAAGAGCTCGGCCTCGATCACCTCGCCGTCGTCCATCGTCACTGACCGGATGAAGCCGCTCCCCGGATCGAGCGTCACGTCGGCGATCCGCCCCTCGCGCCGCGTCACGCCGCGGTCGCGCGCATAGTCGGCGAGATAGGCGGCGTAGAGCCCGGCGTCGAAATGGAACGCATAGGCGATCTGACCGATCGGGCTGTCGGGCATGTCGGCGCGCGGGCGCATGAACCTGTTCTGGAGTGCCGCCCAGGTGTTGATCGAATAGCGGTCGAATTCGCGAGCGCGACCTTCGCCGTGCATCTTCAGCCAGTAATGATGGCAGCGCAGCCATTCGAGATCCTGGCCGATAACGCCGAATCCGTGGACGTAGCTGCTGCCCGGACGAAGCCAGTCCTGAAACTGGATGCCGAGCTTGAAGTTGCCTTGCGTGCGGCGCAGGAAGTCGTCCTCGTCGATGCCGAGCAGCTCGTTGAACTTCTTGATCGCGGGGATCGTCGCTTCGCCGACGCCGACGGTGCCGATCGCGTCGGATTCGACGAGGACGATCTCGTACAAACCCTTGAACAGGCGCGAGAACATCGCCGCTGTCATCCAGCCGGCGGAGCCACCGCCCGCGATCAGGATACGCCTAAGCTGTGTCATCGTTCGCTTTCTTGCGCTCGCGTCCTGACAAGGCGAGGGAGGCGACGTGAGCCGCCTCCCTCCAGGTGGGGGAGGTCAGAAGCGATAGTTTATCCCGAACAGGAACTGCCGCCCGTATTTCTCGTAGGTTTCGAGCAGCGATCCGCCATCCGAGGTCTCCGTGCCGCCGCCGTCGAGGCCGATGCGGGTGCGATAGGGCGAGTTGGTCAGGTTGTTGACCTGGAAGAGCGCACCCACCCCTTCGAGCGGGCCGCCCTGCAGCGTGTAGCCGATCTGCGCATCGACCTGCTTGTCGGCGAGGATCTCGGTGAACCCGCGCGTGGCGAACAGCTGCACGACCTCGCCCTTGAAGCCGGAGCGATATCGCTGGCTGATGCGCGCCTGGAACCCGTCCTTATCGTAATAGGCGGTGAGGTTGTAAACCCGGCCCGACAGCCCTGGGATGCGCACCGCCTGCGTCGGATCCGGGTTCGAGGTTGGGTTGAGGTTGGACTTGGTGAGCGACAGGCTCCCCTGCACGCCAAGCCCGTCGAGGACCGACGTGACGATCCCGAAGTTGAACGCGCCGCTGAATTCCAGACCCTTCACATTGCCGCCCTTGCCGTTGGCGGGCAGCGTGATCTGGCCGATGTTGCTGATGATCACGCCTGGCGGGATCGCCGAAGCGGTCGTCGGCAACGGTATGCCGCTGAAGTCGAACGTCCCGCTCTGCTGGTAGATGTAGGTCTTGATGTCCTTGTAGAAGCCCGCGATCGAGAAGTAGGTCGTCGGGTTGACGTACCATTCGTACGTCGCGTCCACGCGTTGCGCGCCATGGTTTCAGCTTCGCGTTGCCGCCGCTCGCTGACCAGGGATTGACGATGGTGCCGGGCGAACATGTCTGACCGCTGCATACGAGCGAGTTGAAGCCTGGCGAGACGTTGGCGCGCAGATCGTCCATCCGCGGCCGTGCCATCGTCTTCGATGCGGCGAAGCGTAGCCGGTGGCCGCCTCCCAGATCGTAGATTAGGTTCAGGCTGGGCAGCACGTCGGTATAGTCTGCGCCGTCGCGGATCGACTGGGGGACGATCGGCTGACCGGGTTCGAGCCCATTGATGACGACGCCCTGCGAACGCTGCGTCTGGTTGACGACCTGCACGCCGATATTGCCGCGCAGACGTCCCCAATCGATGTCCGCCTTGGCGTGCCAGGTGATGACGTCTTCGACGATAGTCCAATTCTTGTCGTAGTAATTCGCATCGCGGATCGGCGTGATGTCGTAATACTGACCAAGCAGCGCCGCAGCGTTGTAGCTCAGCACGCTGCCGAAGCCCGCGAAGCCCAGATCTGGCGATGCGGTCAGATACTGCGGGTCGACGAGCACCTGCTGGCGGCCGTTCTTGAGGAACAGGTCGTTGTCGTCGACGGTCTTGCCCTTGTCGCGGTGCGTCCAGTTCACACCCGCGTCGAAGCCGCTGAAGAAGCCCTCCACGTCGTGATGGAGACGCAGGTCAAGTGCGTAGACCTTCTCCTGGACCTTGGGAAAACGGATGGCGCCGTCATGGCCCCAGCCACCCCAAGGCGCGCGGTCGCCGAGCGACACGCGCGACGAGTCGGCATAGTTCAAGCCCTCGTCATAGCTCGGAAAGCCGTCCGTCGGCGTGGTGAAGCCAATATTGTCGTAGGTGCGCCCGACGTCCGGCGTAGCGGGCGTGACGCCGCCGGTTCCGAGGCCATAGCCCGCATAGGTCTCCAGGATCTGCTCGCGGCGCTTGTTCATCGAATACGACAGGTCGGCGAAGAACTGCGTGCGGTCGTCGAGCGTGAACTCGTTGTTCAGCCCGGCCGAAAACAGTTCGTCGTGGCGCGTATTGTTGTCGTTGCGGATGATCGGCACCGCCCGAACCTGCGTCCCCGAATTCGCCACCGCGGAACCGCCGCGATCCTCGGTTCCGACATTGGTGAAGGTCAGCCCATCGGCGAACGGATTGGAGAACCACTGCGCGCCGCGGGTCAGCTCCTTCTGCGAGAACCTTGAATAATAGGTGTCGAGCGTGGAGTGCACCTTGTCGCTCGGCCGCCATTCGAGGATGCCGATGAACGCGTCGCGCTGGTTCGAGCGCGAGGTGACGAACACCTCCTGCCCGTTGAGCAGCAGCGCGCCGTCCGCCGCGTTCGGCTGGACCACGTTGATCGGGTTGCCGGCGGCGTCGGTCTGGTCGCCGAACGCTTCGTAGCCATAGGCTTTGTAATGTCGGTTACCCGATGGCGAGTCGAGCCGCGCGTAGCCAAGCGCGATACCCAGCTTCCCGTCGGCGAACTGGTCGATATAGCTGACGCTGGCGCGGTAGCCGTAGTTGCGCAAATCCTTGTTGAGCTTGCCGCCCTCGGTCTTTTCGCCGCGCAGGTTGAGTGCGATCGCGCGCTTGCCGAATTCGAGCGGGCGCACGGTGCGAAGGTCCGCAGTGCCCGACAGGCCCATGCCCGCAATCTGCGCGTCGGGGGTCTTGAAGATCACGACGCTGGAAAGAAGCTCGGAGGGATACTGATCGAATTCGACCGCGCGGTTGTCGCCCGAGCTGGCCTGCTGGCGACCATTGAGCAGCGTGGTCGTGAAGTCAGGGGCGAGACCGCGGATCGAGATCACCTGAGCGCGCCCCGCGACGCGCTGCGCGGCGAGACCGGGCAGGCGGGCGATCGATTCGGCGATCGAGACGTCGGGCAGCTTGCCGATATCCTCGGCCGAGACCGCCTCGACGATCGAGGTGTTGTTGCGCTTCAGGCTGATCGAATCGGCGATCCCGCGGCGGATGCCGGTGACGACGATCTCGTCACCGCTTTCGCCCTGACCGGGATCGCGTTTCTCGACCGGCAGCACCGCAGGCACGTCACCGGGCGGAGTTTCCTTGTCCGCGCCCGTCTGCGGGCTGCCGGGAACGGGGGCCGCAGCCTCCTGCGCGATCGCGGTCGCGGGAAGCGCGAGCGACAATCCAAGCGCGGTCGATGCCAGATACAATATGCCGGTCGTCGAACGCCGTGCGCGAGTCTTGCCAGTGATCATCGATCCTCCCCCCATTGTTCCGGCGCTGACCGGTAACATCCATTGCGCCTACCCATGCCGCCTTCGACGGCAAATTGGAAGCGCTTCCAATCGTAAGCTCAATTTTATCCGACGCAATCGCCTTTATGGGCGGGGCGGCGTGCACGACTGGGCGAATAGCAGGATCGCGACATAGCAGGCTGCGGGCAGCAACAGTGCCGGCGCCAACCCGTTGGCGTCAGCGAGAATGCCCGTCAGCGGCGGAATGACGGCGCCACCAACGACGGCCATGCACAAAATAGTCGCGCCCGGCGTCGCGTGACCCGGTTCGGTCGGTAGCGCCAGCACGTATATCGTTGGATACATGACCGAGTTGAACAGGCCGACCCCGATCAGCGCGATCGCGGCGATCAGACCATGGCCGAGTGCTGCGATGCTCGCCAATCCGGCGGCGATCGTCGCGGCCGCTGCAAGGATCCGCGATGGCCCGACCCGGTATAGCAACCAGGCGCCGGCGAACCGCCCGACCATCGCACCACCCCAATACAGGCTCACAAGCCGCGCCGCCATGATCGCGTCAACTCCGAGCACGCCTGGTAGCATCAGATAGTCGGTGAGCAGCGCGCCAATCGTCACCTCGGCACCGACATAGGCGAAGATCGCCGCCGCGCCGCCGCGTAGTCGGGCGTCGCGCCACAATCCCGCCCAGACGTTCGCGCTTGCCCTGTTGGACGATCCGCGCGCGCCGCGCAGCAGATCTCGGTGATGCCAGAACGCTGCTGCGAGTAGCGCCGTGACGACCGTCGCACCGCCGAACGGCACCGCCAGCCCCGGAATTCTGAGCGGCGTCGTTCGCGAGGCGAGGATGAATGGCGCGCCGAGCAACGGGCCTGCCACCGTTCCGATCGAGTTGAATCCCTGGAGAATGTTCAACCGGACTGCAGCGCGCGCCGGATCGTTCGTCACGGTGACTGCGGTATTGCTGGCGATCTGCAGGAAGCTGGTTCCGGCCGAAAGCGTGAGCAATGCCGCTAGAAGAAGTACGAAGGATGCCGATGCGAAGCCGGCGATGATGGCGATCGCACCCAAGGACATAAGCAACAACCCTGCGGCATGCCCGCGCATATAGCCGTACGCCGAGATGAACGCCGCGATCGGCAGCGCGAATAGGAGGTAGCTTGCGTGGAAGGCCAACTGAACCGAGGTCGCTGCGGCGTAATTTAGTCCCGTGAGAAAACGGAGTCGCGGAACCAACAGGCTGACGCATGCCGACAGGCACCCGCCGATGAAGAACACACCGATCGACAGGCGGAACAGCCGCGCGGCAATGCGTTCGGCCTCGCCTGGGGGCATCGCCGCGGCAGATGAGATGGTCATGGTGCGTGCGGATCGCGCACCCGCCGATGCGCGGCGAAGAAGCTCCACAGCGCCTCGTCATCGACGACCGACCAGTTATGGCCGCCGCCAATGGTGATCCGGCCGCGAACGTCGGCATCGTCGCGGCAATCCGAATAGCGCTGTTCGTAGACCTCGACAGACAGGCGCACGGTCGTGGGAACTGCCAGGCAGCCGTTGAGCGTCGCCCACCGTCGTTCGGCCGCGTGCATGCCGTAGCCCCAATAGCGCGCGCCACCACCGGCGATCGGATTGGTCGTGTCCCGATCACCGGCAAAGGCTAGGATAGGAACCGGTCTCGACGGCTTGCAACTCGCCGGGTCCGGCTCCGCGGGCGTTGTGGAAGACGGGTTGCCGGCACGCAAGCCCACCACGGGTGCTATCGCTGCGAACCGCGATGCCGCGACGCATCCCAGCCAGGACGCCATCCGACCACCACCTGACACGCCGGTGGCATATACACGCTCGGGGTCGACGCAACCGGCGGCCACCAGCTGGTCGATCACGGCTCCGATGAAGGCCACGTCGTCCCGATCGTTCGCTTTCGGCAGAGATCCTGCGACCGTCGGCACGCCTGGGATGTTCCAGGCAAAGCCCTTATCGACCGCGATGCCGCCATCGGGTGCCGCGATCATAAATGCGTGCCGCTCTGCGACGGTCGCGAGACTCGTTTCCGCGAGAAACGCACCGCCGGAGCCGTGGCTGCCGTGCAGCAGGACAATCAGCGGAAGAGCACCAGCCGCTTTCGTCGGGCGGTAAACAGAGACAGCCTTATGGTCGTTTCCGACCGGCGTGAGGCTGTGCTCAACAGCGATCCCCGAGCAAGGCGACGTCGCCTCCGCACGAGCGGGCACTCCAAAAACTATGAGTGTCAGGAACGCGACCATCAGGTATCGCGAATATGGGGACAGGGACGGGATTCGCCCATATGCCTTCGCAGCCATCCTTGCCCTCCCGTCAATCCTGCAACCGCCTAGCCGATCAATTCTATGCGTCGATCTTCGTCTGACGTCCCGATTATGGCCAATACAGAATGCGTCAATAGAACCTTGCGTGTTTCTCCTACGGTTATAAGTCTGGATGCGTCATATCCGATTCCTGAACGAATGGCTGGTTCCTGGAAGTGATGTTGGAGGCTGAATGTCTACTACTGGGTCATTCGGCCGCGTCATAAGCGAGCGGTTCTTACGTCATGACGAATATTTTCCACGCGATTGCTGACAGCTGTCGCTCGACAAACCCGAATATCTCTTTTCCGTTAGCCGTAAAGCCGTTCGTCCCACCATATTGGCTCAGCCAGATCATACGTTATCCCTTTTGCATCGGCATGGGCGGGATGGATGATGATGTTTCGTTCTAGCCGAGCCGGGATCGAAGGCACCAGCAGCAAGGCAGTGCGCTGCTCATCGTACCATTGGTTGCCGAAGGCCTTACAGATGCTCTCATCCTTACCGTCCCACCCGGGATGTGACGCGGGCTGAAAGACTTCGTAGCTGGTACCATTGGGTATGGTAATGCGGGTATAGTGCTGATTGGGTGGCAGCACGCTGTTCGAGTGAACCAGCTTTTCCAGCATTGCCGTCGAGTAGTGCTCGGATGTGTAGATCACGGGGCTGGCAGAGGTGTTCCAGCGCCCCGGATACAAGCGGGCACCCTCGCTGTCGTAGATCGGGTGGGCGCCGTCTGGATCACCTATTCGGAAGGCCGTGAGAACACGATCAGTCTTGCCGCCCTTCACGCACCACCACCGTAGGCCGCCCGCCCGAGCAGATTGATCACGAGGTCAGCGCCGGGACCAGTGGCAAGGGCAACATCAAGGGGTGGCTTGCCGTCGAGCATGGCATGGGGGCGGCTCAGGAACTCGCGCGCCTTTTCCGGTGCCTTGTAGATATCAAGCGCAAAGCTGAAAACCTTGGCGAGACGGGCAAGCCGATCGCCCTCCTCACTGGTGAGGCGCTTGGAGGGGGATTTACGGCGACGCTCCAACGTGGCTTTCGAAATCAGCCGAAATTTGAATCGAGCGTCGTCGGGGGCGACGACATCAGCCAGTCGATCAAGCGCAGCGACGGGCAGGCCGCTCTCGATCGAATAGGCGAGCGCGAGCCGCGAAGCCTGCCGGCCAGCGTTGACGCCCAAGAGCGTCTCGATCGATGCGGGTTGCGTTGCCACAGGGTACTCCGTTTCAGTTGATGCACATTTGCGCCTCAATTGGTCATGAAACAAGAGGCCGCCCTTAAACCATCATACGCTCGATCGCGGCCCCGATCTGTTCGGCCGCGTCCAGCACATGCTCGTCATCAAGATGAGCGTAGCGCGAGGTCGATTGCGGATTCCGATGTCCCAAAAGTCGTCCGATCATGGGCAACGTCTCCTTGCTCATCGCGGCATGGCTGGCGAAGGTATGCCGGAGGTCATGCAAGCGTAGTTGCGAGAGCCCGGCCCGGTCGCGCATGTCATGCCAATAATGGTCGATACCCTTGATAGGCCTTCGGAATTTGACGTTCCAAAACAGCCAGGGAATATTCCGCAGGCGGGGAAGTCCATCGATGATCGCACGGGCATCGTCGCCAAGCCATACCGTGCGTGGTCCGGTCTTGCTGTCCCGCAGCTTCAGGCGATTGCCCTTCACGTCCTGCCATTGCAGTCCGAGCACCTCGCTCACGCGACACCCCGTCAGCAAAAGGAGCGCAACCGCTGCAGCGGCGATGGGCTGGACCTTCTCCGCGCTTTCCCTGTCCTCCGCTAACACCCGCCCCAGTCGCTCCATCTCCGCGAGGCTCAGGAAGCGCTCGCACTTACGCTTCCGGTTGAGGCGCACTGCCCGACACGGATTGGTGTTTTCCAGTCGGTAACCCCAGCTCTCCGCCTTGTTCAGCATATTGTTGAGGATGGACATTGCCCGGTTGGCAGCGCCGGGTCCGGTTTCGTTATTCAATTCCGCGAACCATGTCGTGACATGAGCCTCGTTCATCTCGTCGAGAAAGACGCCTGGAAACGCCTTGTCGAGGTAGAGGCGGCGATACGTCTCATGCGTGTCACGGGTCGATTCCTTCCAGTGTGGCGACCAGCGCTTCCAATATTCATCGAGGAAATCGTCGAAACGTGGAGCCGATCGGGTTCGCTTGCGATCGGTCGCAGGGTCATGTCCTACTTGCGCATAGGCAATGACCCGGCGGGCAACCATCATCGCCTGATGTTGGGTGATGACCGATGCCGGCCCAATCGTCACCGTCCGCAGACGACCTGCCATACGGGTCTGGACGATGTAGACGTTACGCCCGGTGGCATAGTGGCGAATGCCAAAGCCGTGCTCGATCCCGAGCCATGAGGTCGTTCGGGCCTTGCCTTTAGGCAATTTGAGGTAGCGCAGATCTGCGCCGACTTCGGCCAAAGCCTCAGCGACAACCATGCGGAGGGATAACGAGGTCATGCGCGTAATCCGATCGCGTTGGCCAACGTGCCGGAGATACGCTGAGCGGCGTCCGCTATGACATCGTCGGATAAATGCGCGTATTTGCCCGTTGTCTCAGGCAACAGGTGCCCGAGCAGCTTCCCGATTGTTGCGAGCGGCACATTGTCCATGATCGCGGTCGACGCGAAGCTGTGTCGCAGATCGTGAATGCGCAGGTCGGGCATTGAGCAGGTTCGGCGGAACGTCTCCCACCAAAATTGCATGGAAAGGGGAGCAGCCCCGGATTTATCAGGAAAAACGAAGGGACAATCTTTACGCCGGGGAACGTCGGTGAGGATCGTAAGGGCCTGACTGTTCAGCCAGATCGTCTTGGGACCGGTCTTGCTATCGGGCAGTGCCAGATGCGGCGGTCGCACCCATTCCCACTGAAGATCGCGTATTTCGGCGATGCGAGCGCCGGAGTAGAGCAGCAGCCGAATGATCGCGACGTGTGCCGGGGATCGTGCCTCGGCGGCACGTAGGGCTGCGCCCAGTCGGCGATACTCCAGCGGCGTAAGATAGCGTTCCTTTGCCTCACGCTTGTAGCGAGGCATTCCCCGGCAGGGATTCGAACCCTTACGCCGCAGGTGCAACGCCTCAGCGTATTTGAACAAACTGGCGAGCACCGGGATTGCCCGATTGTACATTGCCTCAGCGGTCCCGGCGCAGTCATCGCGCCAGCGGATGACATCAGCCTTCGAGACATCGGCGACGAGAGCTTGTCCGAAGACCGGTGCGAGGTCGCGACGCCATGCCGCTGCATTGCGCTTCGCGGTCGATGGCTTCCAATAGCGGGCGATGTCGGTCCAGTAGATATCAACATAGTCGTTCATAGAAGGCGTTGCCTTGACGACGGTGCGCTTGGGCAATCCGTCCAATGCGACTTCGGCTAGCAGACGCCGTGCCTGCGCCCGCGCCAGCACTGCCTCGACATCTTCCGGACGCCCCAAGGTGACACGCCGCTGCTTACCCCGATGCCGAATACGGACTGTCCAGAAACAGCTGCCGCTTGGACGGACCCGAAGGCCGAAACCGACCAACTCAGTATCCCAGATTGTGTACTCCCTAGCCCGAACCGGATGCTTCCGGCGGGCGTAGTTACCGTCGAGGAATGCCCGGCGTCCGGGCTTTTGCCGGTTGGGGACCATAAGGCCATCATCTGCCCCGGAACTGGCTTCGTAAAGCCCAGAATTCTGCGGATTTCCAGGGAGCAGATGGCCATCGACGTACCCCGGACTCCCAAGGCCATCAGAAGGGACGGGCACTGATATTGCTAGGTTTTTTCTCATTCATACAGCGTAAGCTGCGTTCGGTGTGCTCGTTTCAGCGCCGAGAGCGGTCGTACCACTGAGGTGAACGAGCGTCAGCAGTTGGGAGGCTGCAAGGTGCGCCTGAACGTCTGCAAGTGGGCCCCAATGGCCCGCCGGTCGCCAAGCAAAGATCCTCGCTTTAAAGGCAAGCCGCGATCACGGCAAAAAGGCCACCATCGTCATAATCGAGCATCTCGCGCCTGACGCTTATGGCCTCCTTATTCTCGCACCTGAGATTGCGCTTGGCAGTGGTTGGCTTGGCGGCGACAGGGTCGTCGGTCGCGGAGCCATCCGTGACCTGTTAAATAAGACCGCTCGTTTCAACGAAGACGAACGGCAGAGACTAACTATCTATTTGCCCAGCAGAGCGCTCACGCTCCGATTGGATGAGATCGAACGATACTACGGAGCGTAACACTGCTCTGCGATGGCAGCTGAATGGATGCCCGCTTCCGAATAGCACTTTAGTGGGGCTTTGTTGCACAAAGATAATTAAGCACAAATATGGTTTTACTGACGAGATCTATGCAACGCGGATGGTGGTCGGTGTTCCTATTTGTGAAAATCGATTGAGAACTGCGGCACGGAGTTTGAGCTCGGTAATCTGACGATCAAAGGTGCGCGATGCGACGCGCTCGCCGAGCAGCTTGAAGCAGTGCATCTTCGTCTCGACCAGGCTGCGGCGATGGTAGCCGCTCCACTTCTTCCAGATTGTTCGACCGAGCCTTTTCATCGCGCGTAGCGTTTCGTTGCGAGCATCGGCGCGGCCGCCGGCTTCTTCCATGGCTGGCCGCCCCGGCGTACGGGAATGACCGCGTCTGCGCCCCGGGCTGCGATCGCGGCCCGACACTTTCTGGTGTCGTAGGCGCCATCACCCCCGACGATCGTAATCCGTTCGTCCGTCGGGATTTGCGCCAGCAGATCCGGCAGTGTCGCGGCGTCGCCAATCGCATTGGTTGTGACCTCGATGGCCCGGATCTCCAGGGTTTCGGCGTCGATCCCAAGGTGAACCTTACGCCACTGGCGACGGTAGGAAGCGCCGTGCTTGCGCGTCTTCCATTCGCCTTCGCCCATCATCTTGATCCCGGTACTGTCGACCAGCAAATGCAGACCACCCGTACTGGCGCGACCATCAAGTGACACCGCCAATGTCTTCTGCCGACGGCATAGCGTCGTGTAATCCGGCACCGGCCAATCCAGCTTTGCCAGCTTCAGCAGGCTGGCAACCAGTCCCGTCACCTGCCGTAGCGGCAGTCCGAACACTATCTTCAGCGTCAGGCAAACCCTGATCGCGCTGTCCGAAAACCGCATCGGCCGACCTCGACGACCAATCGGGGCTGCCAGCCAATCCATGCCCGGGTCAAACCAGACCTCCAGCGACCCGCGGCGCTTCAGCGCTGCGTTATACTCGCTCCAGTTCGTCGTGCGGTACTTCGGCATGGTCGGTTTTGGCATCCATCCCACCTACGCTTCCTGACCCTCACAGGGAATCCCAACGCCCTTTGTGCAACAAAGCCTTTCCGAACTATCCCGTGCCTCGTTCCGCCCGGCGATGGCTGGCAGGTTGCGAACAAAAAAGGAGCAGTATAGCTCGGGCGCTACCCTGATCCGTTGTTTGGATGCGCCCAATGAGAATGCAAACGCCGCGAGTTCGACTGCCGAGCTCGGCAAAGAGCAAGGCAGGAGCCTCGCTAGCCTCTCTACGATGATAGGGCGTAACGCCGCCGATCTAAAGCGGTTCGTCACTCGCGGTTCGCCGCGACTTGCACCGCGGCGTGCGCTGCGGCGGGCATTGCGAGATCATCGTCGCAAGGCCGCCCAGCATGATCATCGACACCCTCAAACCAGGTGCTTCCGCCGAAGCCGGAGCGGCTCCGCAAGCCGCAGAAATCCGGGCCGAATCATGACATCTGGGAGGGGCTTTGTTGCACAAAGGGCGTTGGGATTCCCTGTGAGGGTCAGGAAGCGTAGGTGGGATGGATGCCAAAACCGACCATGCCGAAGTACCGCACGACGAACTGGAGCGAGTATAACGCAGCGCTGAAGCGCCGCGGGTCGCTGGAGGTCTGGTTTGACCCGGGCATGGATTGGCTGGCAGCCCCCGATTGGTCGTCGAGGTCGGCCGATGCGGTTTTCGGACAGCGCGATCAGGGTTTGCCTGACGCTGAAGATAGTGTTCGGACTGCCGCTACGGCAGGTGACGGGACTGGTTGCCAGCCTGCTGAAGCTGGCAAAGCTGGATTGGCCGGTGCCGGATTACACGACGCTATGCCGTCGGCAGAAGACATTGGCGGTGTCACTTGATGGTCGCGCCAGTACGGGTGGTCTGCATTTGCTGGTCGACAGTACCGGGATCAAGATGATGGGCGAAGGCGAATGGAAGACGCGCAAGCACGGCGCTTCCTACCGTCGCCAGTGGCGTAAGGTTCACCTTGGGATCGACGCCGAAACCCTGGAGATCCGGGCCATCGAGGTCACAACCAATGCGATTGGCGACGCCGCGACACTGCCGGATCTGCTGGCGCAAATCCCGACGGACGAACGGATTACGATCGTCGGGGGTGATGGCGCCTACGACACCAGAAAGTGTCGGGGCCGCGATCGCAGCCCCGGGGGGCGCAGACGCGGGTCATTTCCCCGTACGCCCGGGGGGCGGGCCCAGCCCATGGGAAAGAAAGCCCCGGCAGGCCGGCGCCGATGCTCGCAACGAAACGCTACGCGCGATGAAAAGGCTCGGTCGAACAATCTGGAAGAAGTGGAGCGGCTACCATCGCCGCAGCCTGGTCGAGACGAAGATGCACTGCTTCAAGCTGCTCGGCGAGCGCGTCGCATCGCGCACCTTTGATCGTCAGATTACCGAGCTCAAACTCCGTGCCGCAGTTCTCAATCGATTTTCACAAATAGGAACACCGACCACCATCCGCGTTGCATAGATCTCGTCAGTAAAACCATATTTGTGCTTAATTATCTTTGTGCAACAAAGCCGTGCGCGACTGCTGGTCGTCCAGATCGAAGATGTAATTGTTGCGCTGCTCGTCATCCTCGAACGCCGAGTAGATCGTCTCGGCGAACAGCTTGTGGCCGGGGGGCGGGGCGCCAGTCGAGCCGGCTCGACAGCGAATAGTTCTTCCGCGTCAGCCGGTAGAGCTTGTTCTCGGTCTCGCGCGCCCAGTTGCGCGTCTCATACCCGGGGCGCAGGTCGCGGTCGACCGCTTCGAAATCGGTCTCGAAATTGTCGGTGACCATGCCGCGGCGATAGAGGCTGGCGGAGGAGACGATGCCGAATTCGCCGATCCCCGTGTCGAACCGGTCGGACACGACGAGCGAGCCTCATATTCGGTCTTCTTGCCGAGCTCGACATGGCCGAGGCCGCCCTTGGCCTGAACCTTCAGCCCCGGATAGTCGAACGCCGAGCGGGTGATGATGTCGACATTGCCCGCGATCGTCTCGCCGGTCATGTCGGGGGTCACCGCTTTCCGCACGATGATCTGCGACGCGATCGCCGAGGGGATCGAATCGAACCGTGCGTCACGACCCTCCGGGCTGACCACGTTGATCCCGTCGAACGACAGCGTCGTCCAGTTGATCGGGCTGCCGCGCAGCGTGATGTAGCGCGCTTGGCCCTGGTCGCGCTGGACGCCGACGCCGGGCAGGCGGCTGACCGCCTGCGCGACATTCTGGTCGGGCAGGCGCCCGATCGAATCCGACGCGATCACCGAGACGAGCGAGGGGCTGGTCCGCTGGATCTGCAGCGCGGCGGCTTCGGACTCGGCGATCGGGCGCGACCCCGAAACGACGATCTCGTCGCCGTCGGCACTGGTCTCTATCGTCATCGCGACATCGAGCACGACCGCCGCGTCGGTGACCGTGACGCTGCGCCGGGCATCGGGAAAGCCGACATAGCGGACGACGACGTCATGCGTCCCGGCGGGGATCCCGGCCAGCGTGAACCGGCCCGCGCGATCCGCCGCGGTCGCCAGCCCCAGCGCCGGAATCGAAACCGACGCGCCGTCGAGATAATCGCCACTGCCCGCCTGCGAGATCGTCCCGGTGATGCTGGCATTGCCACGCGGGGCGGGGGCTGCGGCTGCGGCGGGGCCATCGACCGGTTCGGCGCGGGCGATCCCGATCGCGAGCGGGATCATCGCGCTGCCGATAAGAAGCGCGCGCAAGACAGCAGGGCCGCGTGCGCGGTGTGACAGGCCGATGATCATGATGGTTCCCCGATTGGTCCAGCTATGGGCTGGCTTGCCGGGGTGCCTATTGCAGACCAATGGCAGCGTGGTGACACGGCGGTGACAGTTTCATTACGTCAGGCCGCGCATCTCCAAAGACAGCGCGCCATTCCACGTCGAGAAGCATCTTGCGTCGCTCTCGCCGAGCCGATAGACGCTCGCCATCGCATCGCGACCGCCGGCGCCCATCCGCCGCACGGACGCACAGTCGATATGCGGGTGTAGCTCAATGGTAGAGCTTTTGCTTCCCAAGCAAGTGACGAGGGTTCGATTCCCTTCACCCGCTCCACGCCGAGACAGTCGGTGCCAGCGCAAATCCCATTCCACGCCGACCACCGGGTCGCGATCGCCTGTCCGGCGATGCGACCGCGGTGTCGCGTTCGGTCACTTGATCAGGATGACCGCCTTCGACAGCGTCATGTAGATCCCCCAGAGGATCGGCACGCCGACCGCCAGCCAGGCGAGGATGACGGTCGACCGCGATCCGCCGCCATGCTGTGCGGTGGTGGTGGCCGTCGTGGCGTCGATGGCAGTCGTCGAAGCCACGCCCTCGGTAACCGGCATGTGGAAGCGACTTGCCACCGGCTTGACGAACAGGTTCGCGACGAAGCCGACCACGAGCATCGCCGCGAGCATCAGGAAGATCGGCTGATAGACCTGATCGCGCGGGATCCCCGCGGCGATCCGCCCGTCGCGCATGTTGGCGACGAGCAGCGGCCCCACGACGCCCGCGGTCGACCAGGCGGTCAGCAGCCGGCCGTGGATCGCACCGACGAACTTCGTCCCGAATATGTCCGCCAGATAGGCGGGCACGGTCGCGAAGCCGCCGCCATAGGTCGAGGCGAGGATGCAGAAGACGAGGATGAAGAGACCGAGGCTGCTGCCGGCAAGCGCGGGGGCGGCGATACCGTAGAGCACAGCGCTGATCGCCAGGATTACCGCGTAGAGCGGCTTGCGACCCAGCCGGTCGGAGAACCACGCCCAGAAGAAGCGGCCACCGATGTTGAACAGGCTGATCGCGCCGACGAACCCGGCGCCGACCGCGGCCGCAGCGACCTTCTGGCTGTCGCTGAACGCGGTGAAGAGCACGCCCGGCGCGTCGATCAGGCGACCGCCGAAAATCTCCTGGAGCATCGGCGAGGCGACACCGATGATGCCGATCGACGCGGACACGTTGAGCAGCAGGACGATCCAGATGAGCCAGAATTGCGGCGTCTTGTGCGCATCCTTCAGATCGACGTTGAACCGGCTGATCGTTGCCTTGGCATCGGTCGGCGGGGTCCAGCCGGCGGGCTTCCAGCCCTCGGCGGGGACGCGGTAGCCGAGTGCGCCAGCCATCATGAACACGAAATAGATGACCGCAAGGACGAGGAACGTCTGCCAGACGCCGACGCCGGTGGGGCCGGAGAAGTGCTTCATCAAAGAGTTGGCGAGCGGGCTGCCGATCATCGCGCCGCCGCCAAAGCCCATGATCGCCATGCCCGTCGCCATGCCGCGCCGGTCGGGAAACCATTTGATGAGCGTCGAGACGGGCGAGATATAGCCGAGACCCAGACCGATGCCGCCGATCACGCCCGAACCGAGCCAGATAAGCCACAGCTGGTGCATCGACACGCCGATCGCGCCGATCCCCATCCCGCCGCACCAGCAGAAGGCGGCGACGACGCCGGCCTTGCGCGGACCGGCGCGTTCGAGCCAGCCGCCCCAGATCGCGGCCGCGGCGCCGAGCACAACGAAGAAGAGCGTGTAGGTCCAGACGAGGTCGCTGACCCGCCAGTCGCAGGTCGTGGTCGTCAGCGCCTGGGCCAGCGTCATGCTTTCGCAGACCACCGGATCGGTGATCCCGATCGCGCGCGACAGCGGCAGCCAGAACACGCTGAAGCCATAGGCCATGCCGATGCACAGATGGATGGCGAGCGCGCAGGGCGGCACCAGCCAGCGATCAAAGCCCGGCCCTGCTACCGTCCGTGCCCGGTCGAGCAGCCCGCCGGTTGATCCATCCGCCATCATCATCCCCTTTTTATGAAGGGGATGCATGCGGGCGGGCGGCGACAAAGGAAAGCCGACTAAGGTCGGGGACGACTATATTTATACAAAAACATCGCCCCCGCCACGTCGATCAGGGGGCGATCAGGCGTCGAACAGGATCTCGAGCGGCTCGAGATCGGTGATCGTCGCGCGGACCTGTGCCCCGGGCAGGATCGGCCCGACGCCCGCGGGGGTGCCGGTGAAGATCAGATCGCCGGGTGCGAGTTCGACCTGACGCGACAGCGCGGCGATCACTTCGGCAACCGACCAGATCATCATCGACAGGTCGCCCGACTGACGGGGTTCGCCGTCGATCGTCAGCCCAACCGCACCCGTTTCGGGCGGCGCGCCGGGCGTGAGCGCGCCGATCGGGGCGGACCGGTCGAACCCCTTGGCCATGTCCCATGGCCGCCCGGCCGCCTTGGCCGCCGCCTGCAGGTCGCGCCGCGTCAGGTCGATCCCCACCGCATGACCGAAGATCTTCGCCGTCGCCTCCGTCGCATCGATGTCCCGTCCGCCTGCGCCCAGCGCGACGACGAGTTCGACCTCGTGATGCAGATCCTGCGTCATGCTCGGATAGGGCAGGGTGCCGCCACCGGGCACGACGGCATCCGCGGGCTTGGTGAAGAAGAAGGGCTGCTGCCGATCCGGATCCGACCCCATTTCGCGCGCGTGGTCGGCGTAATTCTGCCCGACGCAGAAGATCCTGCGGACCGGAAACCGCGCCGCGGATCCGACGATCGCGATCGTGGGGGCGGTGACGACGGGAATCTGCATCGGTTTCTCCTTCGATGGGCGCCGACCGCGTGGACCGGGGCGCGGCGCTTTGCAACAGCGTGCGGGATCGTACCGATCGCCCGTGCAGCGGGAACGTCGCGGAGTTCGGCGGGTTTGGATCGGAAACGACAGGAGATCCGCATGTCCACCCAGCCCGTACGATTCGCCCCCTCGGTCGAGACCATCGCCGACGACGAGGCCGAGACGCTGGCATCGCTTAAGGACAGCTTTCGCGAGATCCTAGAGACCACGTCGCAGGACTATGCGCATGCCGTGCGCGCGGTTCATGCCAAGGCACATGGCATCGCACGCGGCACGCTGACGATCGCTGACGGCCTGCCCGAAACGCTGGCGCAAGGCATTTTTGCGCAGCCGGGGCGTCATGAGGCGGTGCTGCGCATATCGACGAACGCGGGCGATATTCTGGATGACAGTGTCAGCCTGCCGCGGGGCGTCGCGCTGAAGATCCTCGGCGTCCAAGGTGATCGCCTGCCGGGCTCGGAAGGCGAGACGACGCAGGACTTCATCATGGTCAACGCGCCGGTCTTTGCGGCACCCGATCCCAAGGCCTTTTCGAAGAACCTCAAGCTGCTCGCCAAGACGACCGACCGGTTCGACGGTGTGAAGAAGGCGATGTCGGCGACGTTCCGCGTCGTGGAATCCGCACTGGAAGCGGTCGGGGCGGAGTCCGCGACGCTCAAGACGCTCGGCGGCGCGAAGCCAGTTCACCCGCTCGGCGAGACCTATTTCTCGCAGACGCCGCTGCGCTACGGGGATTATATCGCCAAGGTCGCGCTGTTCCCGGTCTCGCCCGAACTGACGCGCCTGACCGGCGACACGGTCGACATCACCGCACGCCCCGATGCGCTGCGTGAGGTCGTGCGCGAGGAGCTGATCGAGCATGGCGGTGTCTGGGAACTGCGCGTCCAGTTGAACACCGATCTCGACGCGATGCCGATCGAAGACGCAACCGTCGAATGGGATCAGCAGGCGAGCCCGTTCGTCACGGTCGCCACGCTCGAGGTGGCGCCGCAAATCTCCTGGGAGCATGGCGTGACCGATCATACCGACGATGCGCTGTCCTACAGCGTGTGGCACGGGGGTGGTCGACCATCAGCCGCTGGGCGGCGTCAATCGCGTCCGCAAGGAAACCTATGAGCTCTCGGCGGGATTCCGCGGGACGTTCAACGGGTGTCCGATGCACCAGCCCAAGACGCTGGCCGAACTTGCCTGACATGGCAGATGTTTCAGGACGCTCGCACACGCTGTTTCACGTCAGCGACGTTCATTTCGGGGCGGAGGATCCGGCAGCGCTCGCCTGGTTCTCCGCCTGTGTCGCGGCGGAGCGGCCCGACGCGGTGATCATGACCGGCGATCTGACGATGCGCGCCACGAAGGAGGAGTTCCAGCGTGGTGGCGACTGGTTGCGCAGCCTTGGCGTGCCCGTCACGCTCGAGGTCGGCAATCACGACATCCCGTATTACTGGGACCCGTTCCGCCGGTTCTTCTCGCCCTATCAGCGTTATGCCGCGGTCGAATCGATGATCGAGAAGCCCCTGGAACTGCCCGGGATCACGATCGTCCCGCTCAAGACGACGGCACGCGCGCAGTGGCGCTGGAACTGGTCGAAGGGGCGTGTCAGCCCGGGGTCGCTGTCGCGCGCGCTGGCGATGATCGAGGATGTACCGAAGGATCATCTGGTCTTCGTCGCGGCGCATCATCCGCTGATCGAAGGCGGTACGACCGGGACAGCAAAGACCCGCCATGGCGACAGCGCATTGACCGCACTGGCCGATGCGGGAGCGCATGCCGTGCTGTCAGGTCATGTCCACGACCCCTTCGACATTCCCGTCGAACGCAGCGGCCGGGAGATCCGCATGATCGGTGCCGGCACCCTGTCCAAGCGGACGCGCGGCAGTCCGCCCGCATTCAACGAGCTGCGCGTCACCGGCCAGCAGCTCCGGACGATCCCGCGAACCATGGGTGACGACACCGGCTGAACCCGCCACGGGGCCTGGTTTGACCCGACCGCCCCGCCAGTCGCCTGAAACGACAAAGGCCGCCGCCCGGATATCCGGACGGGCGGCCTTTTTTATTGGCGTCTGATGGGCCCGATTACTCGGGCTTGTTCAGATACTCGCCGGCATCCGCATCGGTGCCGGTGCCCGAGGTCACGACTTCGCCAAGCGCGTCGTCCCCCGTGCCGCCGGAATCGCGCGGCGAGCGGGCGAGTTCGGCATCATGCTCTTCCTTCGCCGACTTCGGCGCGATGATCGAGCTTCGGCCATCTTGCGCTGGGCGACGCGCATCGACGCATCGCGCTGTTCGCCACGACCCGCAGGCGGTTGAGCCCTGCGCCGGTGCCTGCCGGGATGAGCCGGCCGACGATCACGTTCTCCTTCAGACCCATCAGCATGTCCTGCTTACCCTGGACCGCGGCCTCGGTGAGAACGCGGGTGGTCTCCTGGAACGATGCCGCCGAGATAAAGCTGCGGGTCTGCAGCGACGCCTTGGTGATACCGAGCAGGATGGGCTTGCCCTGTGCACGGGTCTGCTTCTTGTCGAGCTTCTCGTTCGTCGCGTCCATCTCCTCGCGATCGACCTGTTCGCCCTTCAGCAGCGTGGTGTCGCCGCCATCGGTGATCTCGACCTTCTGCAGCATCTGACGAACGATCGTCTCGATGTGCTTGTCGTTGATCTTCACGCCCTGGAGTCGATAGACCTCCTGGATTTCCGACACGAGATACTCGGCGAGGGGCTCGATACCCATCGTCTCGAGGATGTCATGCGGATCCGGCGAGCCGCCGATCAGGTTGTCGCCGCGCTTGACGTAATCGCCTTCCTGCACGTCGATGACCTTCGACTTCGGCACCAGATACTCGACGACGTCGCCGCCATCCTCGGGCTGGATGCCGATCTTGCGCTTCGCCTTGTAATCCTTGCCGAACACGACGCGGCCCGAGATCTTGGCGATGATCGCCGAGTCCTTGGGGATACGCGCCTCGAACAGCTCGGCAACGCGCGGCAGACCACCGGTGATGTCGCGCGTCTTGGCGCTCTCGCGGCTGACGCGGGCCACGACGTCGCCGCCGAACACCTGTGCACCATCCTCGACCGACAAGGTCGCACCAATCGCCAGCATGTAGCGGCCGGTCTCGCCCGAGGTCTCGTCGAGCAGGGTCATGCGCGGACGCAGATCCTCCTTCGACTTGGTCGCCGCACGATATTCGATCACGACGCGCTGGGCGATGCCCGTGGCTTCGTCGGTCTGCTCGGTGAGCGTCTTGCCCTCGATCAGGTCGACATACTTGATCGTGCCCGGGTTCTCCGTGATCACCGGCATGGTGAACGGATCCCACTCGGCCATCCGGTCGCCGCGCGACACGATGTGGCCATCGTCGAACAGCACGTACGCACCGTAAGGGATACGATCGACCGAGAGCTCGCGGCCGTCCATGTCGACGATCGCGATTTCACCCGAGCGGCTGAGCACCACGCGACGGCCACGCTGGTCGACGATGATACGCAAATCGCGGAACTGCACCGTACCGTCGGCATGCGCCTCGAGGTTCGACGTCTCGTTGAGCTGCGCTGCACCACCGATGTGGAACGTACGCATCGTCAGCTGCGTGCCCGGCTCACCGATCGACTGCGCGGCGATGACGCCGACAGCTTCACCGATGTTCACCGGCGTACCGCGGGCGAGATCGCGCCCGTAGCACTTGCCGCAGACGCCGATCTTGGATTCGCAGACCAGCGGGCTGCGGATCTTGCACGACTGCGTGCCGAGGCCCTCGATCGTCGTGATCATCGGCTCGTCGAGCAGCGTTCCCGACGGGATGATGACCTTGCCGGTCTTCGGATCGGTGATGTCCTCCGCGGTCGTACGGCCGAGGATGCGCTCGCCGAGGCTTGCGATCGTCGAACCACCCTGAAGGATCGCCTTCATTTCGAGTGCGCGCGTGGTGCCGCAATCGGGTTCGATGATGACGCAATCCTGCGACACGTCGACCAGACGACGCGTGAGGTACCCCGAGTTCGCCGTCTTCAATGCCGTATCCGCGAGGCCCTTACGAGCGCCGTGGGTCGAGTTGAAGTATTCAAGGACGGTCAAACCTTCCTTGAAGTTCGAGATGATCGGCGTCTCGATGATCTCGCCCGACGGCTTGGCCATCAGGCCACGCATACCGGCAAGCTGCTTGATCTGCGCCTGCGAACCACGAGCACCCGAATGGGCCATCATGTAGATCGAGTTGATCGGCTTTTCACGGCCGGTCTCCGTATCGACCTTCACCGCACGGATCTCGTCCATCATGGCGTTCGCGACCTGGTCACCGCAACGGCTCCAGGCGTCGATCACCTTGTTGTACTTCTCCTGCTGCGTGATCAGACCGTCCTGATACTGCTGCTCGAAGTCCTTCACGAGCGCCTTGGTATCGTCGACCAGACCGACCTTGGCGTCCGGAATGATCATGTCGTCCTTGCCGAACGAGATGCCGGCGCGGAAGGCGTGACGGAAGCCGAGCGTCATGATCGCATCGGCGAACAGCACGGTCTCCTTCTGGCCGGTGTGACGATAGACCTCGTCGATCACGTCGCCCACGTCCTTCTTGGTGAGCAGGCGGTTGACGGTGTCGAACGGCACCTTGTGGCTGTGCGGCAGGCACTCGCCGAGCAGCATGCGGCCCGGCGTCGTCTCGTAACGCTTGAGATACTGCTTGCCGTTCTCATCGGTCTGCGGAACGCGGCTGATGATCTTGCTGTGCAGCGTCACGGCCTGTGCGTTCAGCGCCTGATGCACTTCGGCCATGTCGCCGAGCAGCATGCCCTGGCCCGGCTCGTTCTCCTTCATCATCGACAGATAATAGAGACCCAGCACCATGTCCTGCGACGGCACGATGATCGGCTTGCCGTTGGCGGGCGACAGGATGTTGTTCGTCGACATCATCAGGACGCGCGCTTCCAGCTGCGCTTCGAGCGACAGCGGGACGTGGACGGCCATCTGATCGCCGTCGAAATCGGCGTTGAACGCGGAGCAGACCAGCGGGTGAAGCTGGATCGCCTTACCCTCGATCAGCACCGGCTCGAACGCCTGGATGCCGAGACGGTGAAGCGTCGGCGCACGGTTCAGCATGACCGGATGCTCGCGGATCACCTCGTCCAGGATGTCCCAGACTTCCTTGCGCTCCTTCTCGACCCACTTCTTCGCCTGCTTCAGGGTCATCGACAGACCCTTCGCATCGAGACGCGCGTAGATGAACGGCTTGAACAGCTCGAGCGCCATCTTCTTCGGCAGGCCGCACTGGTGAAGCTTGAGCTCAGGCCCGGTCACGATGACCGAACGACCCGAGTAATCGACGCGCTTGCCGAGAAGGTTCTGGCGGAAGCGGCCCTGCTTGCCCTTGAGCATGTCGGACAGCGACTTGAGCGGACGCTTGTTGGCGCCCGTGATCGTGCGACCGCGGCGACCATTGTCGAACAGTGCGTCGACGGCCTCCTGCAGCATGCGCTTCTCGTTGCGGACGATGATGTCCGGCGCGCGAAGCTCCATCAGGCGCTTCAGGCGGTTATTGCGGTTGATCACGCGGCGATACAGATCGTTCAGATCCGACGTCGCAAAACGACCACCGTCCAGCGGCACCAGCGGGCGCAGCTCGGGCGGGATGACCGGCACGACCTCGAGGATCATCCATTCGGGGCGGTTGCCCGAATCGATGAAGCTCTCGACGACCTTCAGCCGCTTGATGATCTTCTTGGGCTTCAGCTCGGACTTGGTGACCGCGAGCTCTTCGAGCAGCGTGGTACGCTCACCCTCGAGATCGAGCGACTCCAGCATGATGCGGACCGCCTCGGCACCGATGCCGGCCGAGAACGCGTCCTCGCCATACTGGTCCTGCGCGTCGAGGAGCTCGTCCTCGGTCATCAGCTGATACTTCTCGAGCGGGGTCAGGCCCGGCTCGATGACGATGTACGCCTCGAAGTACAGCACGCGCTCGAGCTGCTTCAGCTGCATGTCGAGCAGCAGGCCGATGCGCGACGGCAGCGACTTCAGGAACCAGATATGCGCGACCGGGGCGGCCAGCTCGATATGGCCCATGCGCTCGCGGCGGACCTTCGAGACGGTGACCTCGACGCCGCACTTCTCGCAGACGATGCCCTTATACTTCATGCGCTTGTACTTGCCGCACAGGCACTCGTAATCCTTGATCGGACCGAAGATGCGCGCGCAGAACAGGCCGTCACGCTCGGGCTTGAACGTGCGATAGTTGATGGTCTCGGGCTTCTTGATCTCGCCGAACGACCAGCTGCGGATCTTGTCCGGCGATGCGATGCCGATCTGGATCTGGTCGAACGTCTCGGCCTTGGCGACCGGATTGGCGAAGGGGGTCATTTCGTTCATATATTGATCCTTCCAACTCCCCTCCCGCGAGCGGGAGGGGAAGGGGCCCAAGCTCTTGCTTGGGAAGGGGTGGGCACCCGGTTCGATCTTGGCGCTCCATCACCGGCCGGGAGCCCCCCCCCGCCCCCCCCGGAAGGCCCATCAAAGTATTACTTTGATGGGAACCCGTCGCGGGAGGGGAGCTAGTTCAACCGCGTTACTCCGCCGCGATCTGGATGCCGTCGCTGTCGAAGCCGGGCTCCGACTGCTTCAGGTCCACATTCAGGCCCAGCGAGCGCATTTCCTTGACGAGCACGTTGAAGCTCTCCGGAATGCCCGCCTCGAACGTGTCGTCACCCTTGACGATCGCCTCGTAGACCTTGGTGCGGCCGACCACGTCATCCGACTTCACCGTGAGCATTTCCTGCAAGGTGTACGCCGCGCCGTAGGCCTGGAGAGCCCAGACTTCCATCTCGCCGAAGCGCTGACCACCGAACTGCGCCTTACCACCCAGCGGCTGCTGCGTGACGAGCGAATACGGCCCGATCGACCGTGCGTGGATCTTGTCATCGACCAGATGGTGGAGCTTGAGCATGTAGATGTACCCGACCGTCACCTTGCGATCGAACTTGTCGCCGGTACGTCCGTCGAACAGGTCCGACTGGCCCGACGGGTCGAGACCCGCCAGTTCCAGCATCGCCGACACATCCGCCTCGCGCGCACCATCGAACACCGGCGTCGCCATCGGCACGCCGCCCTTCAGGTTCTTGGCCAGCTCGATGATCTCGTCACCCGAACGGGCGTCGATCTCTTCGTGATACTGCTCGCCATAGACCGTCTTGAGACGATCGCGGACCGCCTCCGGCATCGCGCCGGCCTTGGCCTCCGGATTCTCCTCGCGCCAGGTTTCGAGCGCGTGGGTGATCTGCTGACCCAGACCGCGTGCGGCCCAGCCCAGATGCGTCTCGAAGATCTGCCCGACATTCATGCGCGACGGCACGCCCAGCGGGTTGAGCACGATATCGACCGGCGTCCCGTCGGCGAGGAACGGCATGTCCTCCGCCGGCAGGATGCGGCTGATGACGCCCTTGTTCCCGTGACGGCCGGCCATCTTGTCGCCCGGCTGCAGCTTGCGCTTCACCGCGACGAACACCTTGACCATCTTCAGCACGCCCGGCGACAGCTCGTCACCACGCTCCAGCTTCTCGCGACGATCGTGGAACTTGTCCGTGATCAGCTTGGCGGCATCGTCATACTGGATCTTGACCGCTTCCAGATCGCTCTGGATCTTGTCGTCGGCGACCGCGAACTTCCACCACTCGTGGCGGTCGACGCTGTCGAGCAGATCCATGTCGATCACGACGCCCTTCTTGACGCCCTTGGGCGCCGAAGTGGCCGTCTGGTCGAGCAGCATCTCGCGAAGACGCGACCAGGTCGCACGGTTCAGGATCGAACGCTCGTCGTCCGAATCCTTCTTCAGGCGCTCGATCTCCTCGCGCTCGATCGCCATCGCGCGCTCGTCCTTGTCGATGCCGTGGCGGTTGAAGACGCGAACATCGACGACCGTACCCGACACACCCGGCGGCAAGCGAAGCGAGGTGTCGCGCACGTCGCTAGCCTTCTCGCCGAAGATCGCGCGGAGAAGCTTCTCCTCCGGCGTCATCGGCGATTCACCCTTGGGCGTTATCTTGCCCGCGAGAATATCGCCCGGCTCGACCTCTGCGCCGATGTAAACGATGCCCGCTTCGTCGAGGTTGCGAAGCGCTTCCTCGCCGACGTTCGGGATGTCGCGCGTGATGTCCTCAGGCCCGAGCTTCGTGTCGCGGGCCATCACCTCGAACTCGTCGATATGAATCGACGTGAACACGTCGTCCTTCACGATCCGCTCGGAGATCAGGATCGAATCCTCGTAGTTGTAGCCGTTCCACGGCATGAACGCGACGAGGCTGTTGCGACCCAGCGCCAGCTCGCCGAATTCGGTCGACGGACCGTCGGCGAGCACGTCGCCGGCACGGACCACATCGCCCACCTTCACCAGCGGACGCTGGTTGATGCAGGTCGACTGGTTCGAGCGCTGGAACTTCATCAGCGTGTAGATGTCGACGCCCGACTTGCCGGCATCGATTTCGCCGGTTGCACGGATCACGATACGCGCCGCGTCGACCTGGTCGACGATGCCCGCACGCTTGGCCGAGATGGCGGCGCCCGAGTCACGTGCGACCGTCTCTTCCATGCCGGTGCCGACGAACGGCGCCTCGGCCTGGACGAGCGGCACGGCCTGACGCTGCATGTTCGAGCCCATCAGCGCGCGGTTGGCGTCATCGTTTTCCAGGAACGGAATGAGCGATGCGGCGACCGAGACGAGCTGCTTGGGGCTGACGTCCATCAGCGTGATGTTGTCGGGCAGCGCCATCAGGAATTCTCCCGCCTGACGCGACGAGACGAGTTCCTCGGTGAAGCCGCCGTCACCGGTCAGATCGGCGTTGGCCTGCGCGATCGTGTGCTTGGCCTCTTCCATCGCCGACAGGTACACGACGTCGTCGGTCACCTTGTGGTCGACGACCTTGCGGTACGGGGTCTCGATGAAGCCGTACTTGTTGACGCGGCTGAACGACGCAAGGCTGTTGATCAGACCGATGTTCGGGCCTTCCGGCGTCTCAATCGGGCAGATGCGGCCATAGTGCGTCGGGTGAACGTCGCGAACTTCGAAGCCGGCGCGCTCACGCGTCAGACCACCTGGTCCAAGTGCCGACACGCGACGCTTGTGGGTGACTTCCGACAGCGGGTTGGTCTGATCCATGAACTGCGACAGCTGCGACGAGCCGAAGAATTCGCGGACCGCGGCAACCGCCGGCTTCGCGTTGATCAGGTCGTTCGGCATGACGGTCGAGACGTCGACCGACGACATGCGCTCCTTCACGGCGCGCTCCATGCGGAGCAGGCCGACGCGATACTGGTTCTCGAGCAGCTCGCCGACCGAACGGACACGACGGTTACCGAGGTTGTCGATATCGTCGATCTCGCCCTTGCCGTCCTTGAGGTTCACGAGCGTCTTGATGACCTCGAGAATGTCCTCGGTACGCAGCGTCGTGACGGTGTCCTCGACGTCGAGGTCGAGACGCATGTTGAGCTTCACGCGGCCCACGGCCGACAGGTCGTAGCGATCCGGATCGAAGAACAGACCCGAAAACAGCGCCTCGGCGGTCTCCAGCGTCGGCGGCTCGCCGGGGCGCATCACGCGGTAGATGTCGGACAGCGCCTGCTCGCGCTCCTCGGCCTTGTCGACCTTGAGCGTGTTGCGGATCCACGGGCCGGTCGCGACGTGATCGATGTCGAGCAGGTCGAGACGCTCGATGCCTGCCTGGTCGAGCAATTCGAGGTTCTCGGCGGTCACTTCGTCACCGGCTTCGATGTAGATGCGGCCGGTCGACTCGTCGATCAGATCGTAGGCCGAATAGCGGCCGAAGATTTCCTCGGTCGGGATCAGCAGGTCGGTCAGACCGTCCTTGAACGCCTTGTTTGCGGCGCGTGGGGAAATCTTCTGGCCGTTCGGGAACACGACTTCGCCGGTCTTCGCATCGACGATGTCGAACATCGGCTTCTGGCCACGCCAGTTCTCGACCTGGAACGGAACGATCCAGCCACCCTGGCCGCGGACGAACGTCACGCGGTTGTAGAAGTAGTTGAGGATCTCTTCCGACGTCATGCCGAGCGCGTAGAGCAGCGCCGTGACCGGCAGCTTGCGCTTGCGATCGATGCGGACGTTGACGATGTCCTTCGCGTCGAACTCGAAATCGAGCCACGAGCCGCGATACGGGATCACGCGGGCCGCGAACAGATACTTGCCCGATGCGTGCGTCTTGCCGCGATCGTGGTCGAACAGGACGCCCGGCGAACGGTGCATCTGGCTGACGATGACGCGCTCGGTGCCGTTGATGAAAAAGGTGCCGTTCTCGGTCATGAGCGGCATGTCGCCCATGTACACGTCCTGCTCCTTGATATCGATGACCGACTTGGCCTCGGTATCGGGATCGACCTCGAACGCGGTCAGGCGCAGCGTGACGCGCATCGGCGCGGCATAGGTGATCCCGCGCTGGCGGCATTCCTCGACGTCGAACTTTGGCGGTTCAAGGACGTAGTCGTCGAAATCAAGATAGGCGGTGCCAGCGAAATCCTGGATCGGGAACACGCTACGCAGCGTCTTCTCGAGGCCCGAGACATGGCCGATCGACTTATCGGAGCGCAGGAACTGCTCGTAGCTCTCGCGTTGGACCTCGATCAGGTTCGGCATCTGCACGACTTCGTGGATGTTGCCGAAGACCTTGCGGATGCGACGCTTTGCGGTGCCGCCGTCGCGACGCTGCTTGGCAGCGCCCTCGTTGATCGCCTTGGAAGCCATAGGTTATTTGCCCTCAATAAACTGACGGGTCAGCCGTAATTTCGTGCCCGGGAACCCCCGGACGGGGCGTGCAGTAACGCAAAAAGGCCGCGCGCAATCACCTGCGGCGGCTTTCGGCGAATGAAACCCCGGCATCCAATACGATCGACATGCTGCGCGACGGCCTGTCATTTCCCGGATGCTGTGGTGAGAGGCTCATATAGGACGGTGGCCGGCGCTTGTCAAAGCGGTCCGGTCGCGCGTGGTAAATGTCGAAGACGGGATGCCCTCGCGGCCAGGCGAGCGCGGCGCAACGGCCCGTGGAAAAATATTTGTAATAAAATCACAATGCCACGCAACGGCTTATTGGGCGACGAGCGACCTGGTGCGGGTGCGGCGCTGTTCGCGGGGATGACAGTGCTGATCAGGATTAGTAGATACCAATTGGCTACCGGGATTGAATCCGCCGCACGGCGGGCCTTGCCGGTGGCGTTCAGCCGTCATTCGTCAGCGTCCACCCTATTGCCGAGTTCACGCCCATGTCGATAGCCGCCCGGTCGGACCCGTCCGCGTGAGCGCCGATCCCAGTCTGGCGCCCCCACCGGGTGCGGCAGCAGGTTTCGGCCCGGGGCTGGCAAGCCCGGCCTCCGCTTGTCTGCCTGTGGCGGGGGACGGGAGCGCGGTTCTGCCGCGACTGCTGTTCGTCCATGCCGCCGACGCGGCATCGTGCCAGGCGCACGCGGAACTGCGGTCCCGTGGCTATGCCGTCGCCTGGATCGGTCATGCGGCGGAGATCGCGGCGGGAACGGCGTTCGCGCCTGACGTCGTGATTGCCGACGCGCAATCGCGTGGCGACGATCTGATCACCGTGCTCGATCAGATCGGGCACGAGGGCCGGATCTGCCCGGTGATCGAGTTGCGGCCGCCGGGCGAATATCCGTCCGCCGTCCTCGGCGAGGCGATGATCGGCGAGCATCCGCTCGTCGGGTCGCTCGAACGGACCTACAAGATCGGCGCCCTCACCGCGATCCTCGCGTCGCTCGCGACCGGGACGGGCCGTTCGGATGACGCTGCGGGCGATCGGCGCATGATCTCGGCGCTGCTTGCAGGATCGCGGCTGCTGCCTAACCTGCATTACGAGTTCCTGCCCAAGATCGACCTGACCACCGACCAGGTTGCCGGCTATGAAGCGCTCGCCCGGCTGCGCAACATCCCGGGTGTGAACCCCGAATGGCTGTTCGCCGCGATGACCGACGCGGGGATCGAGGCGGCAGCGACGATGAAGGCGGTCACCGCCGCGCTCGACCTCTGGCTTGCGCTGAGCGTCGAGCAACGGTCCGCGCCGGTCGCGATCAACTGCAGCCAGGCGGTGCTGGCCGATCCGCTGTTCCAGGCGGCGCTGGGCGATGAACTGCGGCGGCGGGGCGTCGCGTCGAACGGGCCGGGACGGGGCGTCCTGATCATCGAGATCACCGAGGATGCCCGGCCGGTCGATACCCAGCGGCTGGTCCGCGACATGAACGGGTTGCGCGATCTGGGCGTGGTGTTCTCGCTCGACGATTTCGGCAAGGGGGCGACGAATTTCGATCGCGTCTTCACGCTGCCGATCGCCGAGCTGAAGATCGACAAAGACTTTTTCGGCCATTGCGCACGGCACGTGCACGAACTCGGCATCCTGCGCGAGGTCGTCCGGTCCTGCCACGCGCGGGGGCTGAGCACGGTCGTCGAGGGGGTCGAGACCGAAGAGCATCTCGCGATCGCACGCGACCTGGGCGCTCGCTGTGCGCAGGGCTTCTACTGGGGCCGGCCGATGGCGGCGGGGAGCTTCGCGCACGTCCGCGTGATCTGAAGGCCAGCAGTTCGCGATGCGGACGTTCATCTGGTCGCCCTCGCGGCGCGGCTCATCGCATGGCGGCTTGCCGCCGCGACCCGTTCGGCCTCCCCGCGCTAGCGTTGCAGGAGGGAATTTTCGACGATGAGCATACAATGGCGCCGCGCGCTTCTGATCGTGCCGGCCGGCCTGGCGCTGGCGCCGCCCGCGGTCGCGCAGGAGGCGGGCCAGACGTCGGACG
>NZ_JRVI01000125.1:0-3355 GCF_000783375.1 Sphingomonas sp. Ant20 | reverse complement strand
TGCCCCCAAACCGGCCGCCCCGGATCCCGCCGCCTACACCGTCAAGCGCATCCTCCAGATCCCCGGCCCCATGCGTCAGGGCGACCATTACTGGGACGAAACCGGCGCCCCCCAGGGCCCCGTCATCGTCACCGTCGACCTCGCCGCGCAGACCGTCTCGGTCTTCCGCGCCGGCTATGAGATCGGCACCGCGGTCATCATCTACGGCGCGGACGACAAGCCGACTCCCCTGGGCGTCTTCCCGATCACGCAGAAGGATGCCGACCACGTCTCCAACATCTACAATGCGCCGATGCCGTACATGCTGCGGCTGACCAATGACGGCATCTCGATCCATGGCAGCGATGTCGGCGACGGCTATGCCACGCATGGCTGTATCGGCGTGCCCAGGGCGTTCGCGAAGCGGATCTTCGACGCGGTGAAGCTCGGCGACCGGGTGATCGTCACCGATGGCGAGCGACTCGACCTCGGCCAGCCGATCACCGCCGCCTGATCGGCATACCCGGATTTCGATTTTCCCAGCAGAAGCCCAGCAGAACCATGGCTTTCCCCGAACCGCCGGGTCGCGTATAGGCCTGCGCAACCATGACCACTGCGACGCCCCTGCTTCCCCCCGCCGAATGGCGCGACTTTCTGGCGCTGACCAAACCCCGGGTGATGACGCTCGTCGTGTTCACCGGGCTGTGCGGCATGCTCGCCGCGCCCGTCGGCATCCATCCGGTGATCGGCTTCACTGCGATCCTGTGCATCGCGCTCGGCGCGGGTGCGGCGGGGGCGCTCAACCAATGGTATGAATCCGATATCGACGCGGTGATGCGCCGCACGCAGAAGCGCCCGCTTCCCGCCGGCCGGATGGACCGTCAGGCCGCGCTGCATTTCGGCGTCGGGCTCGCGAGCTTCTCGGTCCTGCTGATGGGGCTCGCGGTCAACCTCGCCGCGGCCGCGATCCTGACCGTCTCGATCCTGTTCTACGTCCTCGTCTACACCGTCTGGCTCAAGCGCCGCACGCCGCAGAACATCGTCATCGGCGGTGCAGCGGGCGCCTTCCCGCCGCTGATCGGCTGGGCGGCAGCGACCGGTGACGTCGCGCTGCTCCCGCTCTTGCTGTTCGGGCTCGTCTTCCTGTGGACGCCGCCGCATTTCTGGGCGCTCGCGCTGTTCGTGAAGACCGATTACGCCAATGCGGGCGTGCCGATGCTCCCGGTCGTCGCGGGCGAGCGCGTCACCCGGACTCAGATCGGCCTCTACACCATTCCGATGGCGCTCGCCGCGGTGCTCCCCTGGCCGCTCGGCCTGGTCGGCAATTTCTACGGCATCGTCGCAACCGTCCTGACCGGCATCTTCGCATGGCTCGTGGTCGTCGTCGCGACGCGCACGACCGGCACCGACGACGCGATGAAGCCCGAGCGGCGATTGTTCAAATATTCGATCCTGTATCTCTTTGCGATGTTCGGCGCGCTCGTCGTCGATAGGTGGCTGGCATGAACGACGACAAGACCCGCGAAGACCTGATCCGCCGCCGCCAGATGGGCCGGGCCAAGGTGATGGCGCTGCTGCTCGGCGCGTTCGTCATCCTCGTCTTCGCCATCTCGATCGCCAAGATCCAGGCGGGGATGCCGCACTGATGCGGATCGAGCGCACCACGCGAACCGCCCTGCTCGCGGTGCTCGGCATCTGCTTCATGACCGGGCTCGCCTTTGCCAGCGTGCCGCTCTACCGCCTGTTCTGCCAGGTCACCGGCCTCAACGGCACGACGCAGCGCGGGCTCGTCGCCCCGGGCGGGACCGATCGCCAGATCCGCGTCGATTTCGACGCCAATGTAAACCCGAAGCTGCCGTGGAAGTTTGCGCCCGAAAACCCGTCGGACACGATCGCGGTCGGCGCGCGCGACATGGCGTTCTTCACCGCGACCAACACCTCGGACCGGCCGATCACCGGCACCGCGACATTCAACGTAACGCCCGCGCAGGCCGGCAAATATTTCACCAAGATCCAGTGCTTCTGCTTCACCGAGCAGACGCTCAAGCCCGGCGAGACCGCGCGGATGCCGGTGATCTTCTTCGTCGATCCGAAGATCCTGAAGGATCCCGACGCGGCGGATATCCAGACGATCACGCTCAGCTACACGTTTTACCCGGTGGATTCCGCGAAAAAACGCAAGCTAGGACAGTCGTAAAGAACATAGGGGAGTAACATGGCCGGCGCCAAGAACCACGATTATCACATCCTGCCGCCCAGCGTCTGGCCGCTGGTCGGGTCGATGTCCGCGCTCGTGATGGCGGTCGGCGGCGTCATGTGGATGCATGGCGGCCATGTCGACAAGCCCAATGGCGGCGGCTGGATCTTTTTCATCGGTCTCGCCGGGCTGCTCTTCACTTTCTACAGCTGGTGGGCACAGGTCATCGCCGAGGCACGCGCGGGCGATCACACCCCCGTCGTCCAGCTCCATTTCCGCTACGGCATGATCCTGTTCATCGCCTCCGAAGTCATGTTCTTCGTCGGCTGGTTCTGGGCCTTCTTCGACTTCTCGCTTTTCCCGACGGCGATGAGCATCGTCGACGGCCAGGTCGAACGCGCCGCCGAAGGCGCGGCCGCGGTCGCCGCGCAGTGGCCGCCCAAGGGCCTCACCGTCATCAACCCGTTCGAGCTGCCGCTGCTCAACACGCTGATCCTGCTGACGTCCGGCACCACCGTCACCTGGGCGCATCATGCGCTGATCCACAACCAGCGCGGTGGCGAGAAGACCGGGCTGTGGGGCATGATCGGCGTCGGCAACCGCGACGGCGTGCTCAAGGGCCTGTGGCTGACCGTCATCCTCGGCGCGCTGTTCAGCGCGATCCAGGCCTATGAGTACATGCACGCCCCGTTCCCGTTCAAGGGGATCAACTATGGCGCGGCGTTCTTCATGGCGACCGGGTTCCACGGCTTCCACGTCCTCATCGGCACGATCTTCCTGATCGTCTGCCTCGTCCGCGCCTATAAGGGCGACTTCACCCCGCGCCAGCATTTCGGCTTCGAGGCCGCGGCCTGGTACTGGCATTTCGTCGACGTCGTCTGGCTGTTCCTGTTCGTCACCGTCTATGTCTGGGGCGGCTGGGGCGCCCCCGTCCACGGCGGTTGAGCGTTCACGCCCACCCCCTCCCTGCCTACCACCCCGGCGAAGGCCGGGGCCCAGTTGGCAAGGCCACAGTAACGAAGCGCAGACCTCAGTTAGCAACGTCCCCCAACTGGGCCCCGGCCTCCGCCGGGGTGGTATGTTTGGGCAGCACCCGCACCACAAGACTGTTCCCCCGCAAAGGCAGGAACCCAGCCCGGACTCCCACCTCCTTTCCTACCACCCCGGCGAAGGCGGGCC
>NZ_JRVI01000124.1:0-17042 GCF_000783375.1 Sphingomonas sp. Ant20 | reverse complement strand
TGGTGGGGGGAGCTATGTCCGCGTCATCGAGATCTTCGAGGGCAGCGGACGGCTCGATCGCGCGGTCGAGGGGCTGGCCGCCAATGACGACCTGCTCCGCCGCGGGCTCGACGGCCATGGCCTGACGCGTCCGGAACTCGCGGTGCTGCTCGCCACCGCGAAGCTCGCGCTGCAGGATTCGATCGAGCACGCCGGGCTCGGCGACGACCCTGCGCTCAAGCCCGATCTTCACGCCGCCTTCCCGGCCGCGATGCGCGAGCATTTCGCGCAGGCGATCGACGACCACCGGCTGCGCGGCCAGATCGTCGCGACCAAGCTCGCCAACCGCATCGTCAACCGGCTCGGCGTGCTCCACCCGTTCCAGCTGGCCGAAGAGGAAGGCGCGGCGATGGGCGATATCGCGGCGATGTTCGTCGTCGCCGAACGGCTGTTCGACCTGCCCTCGCTCTGGGCGGACATCGAGTCACGACCGATGCCCGAGGCCGCACGCATCGCGCTGTTCGACGAGGTGGCGGTGGCGACGCGCTCGCAGATCGCGGATCTGCTGCGCGTGTCCGCGCCCGGCACGATGCCGGGTGCCGTGCTCGCGCGGCTCGCCAAGGGGATCACGCATCTCGATGGCCAGACCAAGGCGCTGCTCCTCGAGGAGGCGAGCGCGCAGAGCGACCGCATCGCCGCGCAGCTCGAGACGGCAGGTGCCCCGCACGACCTCGCGATCAAGGTGGTCCGGCTGTTCGAGCTCGACGGTGCGGTCGGGCTAGCCGATCTCGGCGAGCGCCTCGCGCTCGACGAGGCGGTGCTGACCCGCGCCTTCACGCATCTCGGACAGGCGCTCGGGCTCGACTGGGCACAGGCCAATGCGGCGCGGATCACGCCGTCGGATCCGTGGGAACGGCTGCTCATCGCCGGACTTGCGCGCGATTTCCAGCAGTTGCGGCTGGAGTTCCTCGCACGGTGCGGAGCCAGGGATCCGCAGGGCGCGGTCGACATATGGCTGGCGAGCAATGCCACCCGCGTCGCGCAGTTCAAGGCGGTGATCGACCGTGCGCGCCACGCCGCCGTCCCGAACGCCGCGATGCTCGCGCAGATCGCCAGCCAGGCGCGCGTACTGCTCGGCCGATAGGCGCAAACCGAAGCCCTGCCCCGCCACATTCCCGGCGGGGCGGGAACCCATCGCGCGTCCGGCGGTTCGATGATGTCTTCCCGACAATCGCGTACGTCGCGGTTGAGTATTCACCCGCGCTTGGCCTAGAGCTACCGGGAACACGAGGCCAGCATGACCGATATCCCCAATACCCAGCCTGACAGCCGCGAGACGACGATCCTCGACGCCCCCGACCGCATGGTGAAGGTGCGCGAGATGTTCGGGATCGATTCCGACATGGAGGTACCCGCCTTCTCCGAAGCGGACGAGCGCGTCCCCGATCTCGACCCCGCCTATGTCTTCGACGCGGACACCACGCTCGCGGTCCTTGCGGGCTTTGCGCACAACCGTCGCGTGATGGTCCAGGGCTATCACGGCACCGGCAAGTCGACGCATATCGAGCAGGTCGCGGCACGGCTGAAATGGCCGTGCATCCGCATCAACCTCGACGCGCATATCAGCCGCATCGACCTGATCGGCCGCGACGCGATCGTCCTGAAGGACGGCCAGCAGATCACCGAGTTCCGCGAAGGCCTGCTCCCCTGGGCGCTGCAGACCCCGACCGCGCTCGTGTTCGACGAATATGACGCAGGCCGCCCGGACGTGATGTTCGTGATCCAGCGCGTGCTCGAGACCGAGGGCAAGCTGACGCTGCTCGACCAGAACCGCGTGATCCGCCCGAACCCCTGGTTCCGCCTGTTCGCGACCGCCAACACGGTCGGCCTCGGGGACACCAGCGGGCTGTATCACGGCACGCAGCAGATCAACCAGGGTCAGATGGACCGCTGGAACATCGTCGTCACGCTCAACTATCTGCCCGCCAAGGTCGAGGCACAGATCGTGCTCGCCAAGTCGGGGGAATATGACAAGCCCGACGGCAAGAAGGTCGTCGAGAACATGGTCCGCGTCGCCGACATGACCCGCAAGGGCTTCGTCAACGGCGACATCTCGACCGTGATGAGCCCGCGTACCGTCATAACCTGGGCGCAGAACGCGCTGATCTTCGGTGACGTCGGCTTCGCGTTCCGCCTGTCGTTCCTCAACAAGTGCGACGAGGCGGAGCGGTCGCTGGTCGCGGAATATTACCAGCGCGTGTTCGGCAAGGACCTGCCCGAGAGCGTGATGGGCAAGGCCTGAGGCCTTGGCGAACGAAACGCCCCTCGACCGGTTTAAGGCGGTTCTCGCTGGCACCGCGCGTGCGATCGCGGAGGAGCCCGAGGTCGAGCTCGCCTTCACCGCGGACGCGCCGGCGCAGTCGGGCAAGCACATCAAGGTGCCGATGCCCGCGCGCGCGCTGCCGCCCGAACAGGTCGCGGAAGCGCGCGGGTTCGCCGATGGCTTCGCGCTTCAGCTGAAGCATCACGACATCGCGCTGCATAACCGTGCCGCGCCGGTCGAGGCGGTCGCGCGTGCGGTGTTCGACGCGGTCGAGACCGCGCGCGTCGAGGCGCTCGGGTCGCGCGGCTATACCGGGATCAGCGACAATCTCGCCATGGCGCTCGACGTCCGGCTGCGCGCCGACCCGATCACGCGCGCGCGCAACCGGGACGAGGTGCCGTTGTCGACCGCGCTCGGGTTGATGGTGCGCGAGCGGCTGACCGGGCAGGAATCGCCCGCGGTCGCCGCCCCCGGCCTCGCGCTGGTGCGCGAGTGGATCGAGCAGAAGACCGATCTCGACGCGCTGGCCTATGCGATCGACGACCAGAAGACGTTCCAGGGCCTGGCGCGCAAGATGCTCGCCGAGCTCGAGCTCGTCCAGGCGGACCAGGTCCCCGAGGAGAGCGAAGAGGGCGGCTCCGAGGATGAGGGCACCGACGAGCAGCAGCAGGACGAGGGCGACGAAGGCGACGACCAGGGCGAGGACGGCCAGGGCGAAGTCGAGGCGCGCGGCGAGCAGTCCGAGCAGCAGAACGAGGAAAGCGACGGCCAGGAGCAGAGCGACGAGTCGATGGACGACATCGACGGCGAGCCCGGCGATGACGGCGAGGAGGGCATGCAGCCCGTCCGTCCCAACCGCCCGATGGCGGACATGGGCACCGCGTTCGACTACAAGCCATGGACGACGCAGTTCGACGAGGTGATCGCCGCGACCGAGCTGTGCGATGCCGAGGAACTGGCGCGACTGCGCGGCTATCTCGACCAGCAGCTGGTCCATCTCCAGTCCGCGGTCTCGAAACTCGCCAACCGCCTGCAGCGCCGGCTTATGGCGCAGCAGTCGCGCTCCTGGGATTTCGATCAGGAGGAGGGTATCCTCGACGCGGCGCGGCTCGCCCGCGTGATCGTCAACCCCACGCTGTCGCTCAGCTACAAGGCCGAGCGCGAGACCGATTTCCGCGACACCGTCGTCACGTTGCTGATCGACAATTCGGGGTCGATGCGCGGGCGCCCGATCTCGATCGCCGCAATCAGCGCGGACATCCTCGCGCGCACGCTCGAACGCTGCGGCGTGAAGACCGAGATCCTCGGCTTCACCACGCGCGCGTGGAAGGGCGGCCAGTCGCGTGAGACCTGGCTCGCGGCCGGTCGTCCGCCCCAGCCCGGCCGTCTCAACGACATCCGCCACATCGTCTACAAGCGCGCTGACGAGCCATGGCGGCGCGCACGCAACTCGCTCGGGCTGATGATGCGCGAAGGGTTGCTGAAGGAAAATATCGACGGCGAGGCGCTGATGTGGGCGCACGCCCGGCTCGTCGCGCGGCCCGAGGAACGCCGCATCCTGATGGTGATCAGCGACGGCGCACCGGTCGATGATTCGACGCTCAGCGTGAATTCGGGGTCCTATCTCGAACGTCATCTGCGTCAGGTGATCGGCTGGATCGAGACCAGGTCGCCGGTCGAGCTCGTCGCGATCGGCATCGGCCACGACGTGACGCGCTATTATGCGCGCGCGGTGACGATCATGGACGTCGAACAGCTCGGCGGGACGATCATCGAACAGCTCGCATCGCTCTTCGACACCGAGTGACGGCCATTCGGCCACCGCGCGCGTGATCGCCCCCCCGCGCGGCGGGTTTGCAGGCCCCGTGAAGCGGTCGATCACGATCGCCGGTCACCAGACGTCGATCAGCCTCGAACCGATCTTCTGGCATGCACTCGAGCGCGAGGCGGTCCGGCTCGGCCTGCCCTTGTCGGCGCTGGTCGCCGAGATCGACGCGCTGCGCATCGTCGCGGACGTGCCCCCGAACCTTGCCAGTGCCTTGCGGAGCTGGCTGTTCGCCTCGTCGACTTGAGAACCAGTCGCATTAGCATTGACAGTGCGAACGACTCTCAATAGCGATGCCCAAGAGCAAAAGGGGTTTCACTATGTCGATTGTTTCGCCGTGGGGCGCCGCGCCGCGTCCTGCCACGATGCCCGCCTTCCTGGCCCTGTCCTGCATCGGCGCCTTCACGACCGCGCCGGCGTTCGCCGCCGATGCCGACCGGACGACGGCGACGCCTAAGGCCACGGCGGATACGGCCGACGTGCAGCACCGTGACGAGATCCTGGTCAACGGCCACCGCGAACGCGACGCCGGCCCGAAACAGGTCGCGCCGCTGGTCGATACCCCGCGCTCGATCATCGTCCTGCCCAAGGAGGTGATCGAACAGACCGGTTCGAACAGCCTCGCGGATGCGCTGCGCACCGTGCCCGGCATCACCTTCGGCGCCGCGGAGGGCGGCAATCCGATCGGCGACCGCCCCTTCATCCGCGGGTTCGACAGCCAGGGCAGCATCTTCGTCGACGGTGTCCGCGACCTCGCCTCGCAGACGCGCGAGGTGTTCGCGGTCGAATCGGTCCAGATCGTCCGCGGGTCCGATTCGACGCTCGGCGGCCGCGGCTCGGCGGGCGGCACGATCAACATCCTGTCGCGTCTGCCCGTGCTCGACACGTTCGGATCGCTCAGCGGCAGCTATGGCGAGGCGGACTATAAGCGGGTCACCGGCGACCTGAACCTCAAGATCTCCGACACCGCGGCGTTCCGGATCCAGGGCATGTGGCACGACCAGGATGTCGCGGGCCGCGATGCGATCTGGCAGAAGCGCTGGGGCGTGGCGCCCTCCGTCGCGATCGGGCTCGGCACGCCGACCCGGCTGACCGCGAGCTTCTATCATATGGAAAGCAGCGAACTGCCCGACAGCGGCATCCCCTATCTCTACACGATCAACAATCACCCCGGCACCGGCAGCGTCACGACACGGCCCGCGCTCGGGACCGTGACGACCGCGGGCGGCCAGACCGGCTTTGTCTCCCGGAAAAACTTCTACGGGCTGGCCGCGCGCGACTTCCGCGACGCCGACACCAACCAGGCGACGATCCGCGTCGAGCATGATTTCGGCGGCATCACGCTGCGCAACACCGCACGCTACACGCACAGCACGCAAAGCTTCATCTTCACCCTCCCCGACGACAGCCAGGGCAATGTCTATGGCACCACCGCGACCAATACGGGCGCGAACGTGACCAATGGCGGCTATGTCTGGACGCGCGGCAACACGCGCTACGGCTATAGCGAGAGCATCGTCGACCAGACCGACCTTTACGGCAAATTCAATACCGGCGGCATCGAGCACAGCTTCTCGCTCGGCACCGAGCTTTCATGGGAAAAGACGCGGCGCGGCACGTTCGTGTCGGCGAACGGCTCGACGATCTCGCCACGCTGCAACACGGCGACGATCGCGCGCTCCTATTGCGTCAGCCTGTTCAATCCGGATCCCTATGCGCCATGGGTCAATTACGCGAGCGACACGTCGACGACGCAGACCCCGATCGCACGGGGCGCGGTGTCGACCGAAACGCAGAACGACGCGAATACCAAGGTGGTCTACGCGTTCGATTCGATCACGCTGATGCCCGCGCTGATCCTGAACCTGGGCGCGCGTTACGACCGGTTCGAATCGACGATCACCCTGCCGGGCGCAACGCAGACGAAGCTCACGCGCGTCGACAACCTCTTCAACTGGCAAGCAGGGCTCGTCTTCAAGCCGACCCCCGAAACCAGCCTCTATGCGAGCTACGCGACCGCCGCGACGCCGCCGAACAGCCTGCTCGGCGAAGGCCGCGAGGATAACGCGATCACCGTCGCAGTGCTCGGGCTGTTGAAGCCGCAAAAGACCAAGTCCTACGAGGTCGGCGCCAAGGCGAGCCTGTTCGCCGAGAAGCTGCAGCTCGGCGCGGCGGTGTTCCAGACGGAGATTTCCAACGCGCGCGTGCTCGACGACACGAACACCGCATCGTTCATCGGCGAGACGCGGATCCGCGGGTTCGAGTTCAACGTCAGCGGGACGATCCTCCCCGGCTGGACCGTCTTTGGCGGCTTCACGCATCTCGACCCGAAGATCATCGACGGCGGCTTCACGACGCTGACCGCCCCCGCGATCACGACGACCGCGAACGGGGTGACGACCGTCGTCCAGCCTGCGCGGACCACCGGCGTCGTGTCGGTCAACACCGGCAAGCAGGTGCCGCAGACCGCGAAGAACAGCTTCACCGCAACGACCAATATCGACGTGACGAAGCGGCTGCAGATCGGCGGCACCGCGCTGTACATGGACGAACAGATCGGCGGCTATGCCGACAATCGCAGCGCGCGGCAGACTGCGGCGGGCGTCGTCACGGTAACCCCCGCGACAAAGGTCCTCACCCGCAGCACGCCCGGTTACTGGCGGTTCGATGCGCGGGCCAGCTACAAGCTGACCGACATGATCGACCTCAGCGTCAACGCGCAGAACCTGACCAACAAGACCTATTTCTCGCAGACCTATGCCAGCCACTATGCCACGCTCGCCGCGGGCCGTACGGTGTTCGGCACGGTCAACCTGCGGTTCTGAGGACCAGAGTGACGGCGCTAGACACACTTTCGCCCGACGCCATCGCCGCGCGCCTCTCCGGCACTCCGGAGGACCGCGCGGCGTTCGTGCGCGAGGCGGCGGACGCCGGCGTGGCGGAGGCACAGGCGGTCTACGGGCAGATGCTGCTCGACGGTGCCGGCGTCGCGGCCGATCCGGCTGCCGCCCTGGCCTGGTTCGTCAGGGCGGCGGCGCAGCATCACGTGATGGCGCTCAACATGGTCGGGCGCTGCTACGATCTCGGCTGGGGCACGCCGGTCGACAAGGCGCGTGCGGCCGAATGCTACCGGGTCGCGGCTGCGCGCGGGCTCGACTGGGCGATGTACAATTACGCGACGCTGCTGGCGCTGGGCGACGGCGTGCCCGAGGACAGGCCGGCCGCGCTCGCTTTGCTGGAGAAAGTTGCGGCGATGAACACAGGGCTTGCCAGCGCGAAGGCGATCAACTTCGTCGGCAGCTTTGCCGAGGATGGCTGGGCCTGCCCCCGCGACCTCGCGCGTGCCGCGGCCTGCTATGCCAGCGCGGCAGAGGGCGGCGATTTCCGCGGCTGTTTCAACCATGCGCGGATGCTCGGTGCGGCGGGCGAGATCGACGCTGCGCTCGGCTGGCTCGAACAGGCCGGCGCGCGGGGCAACGCCGCGTTCGTGACGAAGGCGCAGGCGTTTCTCGCGGCCAGCGACATCGCGGCGTTCCGCACGCGCGGCGTCGCGGCGTTGCGGGAGGGCGCGCAGTGCTGATCGCGGTTCCAGACGTGCTCGATTCCGCCGGCGTCGCGCGGGTCCGTGCGCTGATCGACGCGGCCGAGTGGGTCGACGGCAACGCGACCTCGGGCGTGCAAAGCGCGCTCGCCAAGCGCAACGAACAATTGCCCGAGGAGTCCGCCGCGGCGAAGGACGCCGGCGGCATGATCCTCGACGCGCTGGGGCAGTCGGCGCTGTTCATCGCCGCCGCGCTGCCGCTGAAGGTCTTCCCGCCGCTGTTCAACCGCTATGCCGGCGGGCAGGATTTCGGGCTGCACGTCGACACCGCGATCCGTATCCGCCGCGGCAGCGATTTCCGGATCCGCAGCGACCTGTCGGCGACGCTCTTTCTCGACGATCCCGAAAGCTATGACGGCGGCGAACTGGTGATCGAGGATCAGTTCGGACCGCAATCGGTCAAGTTGCCCGCCGGGCACATGGTCGTCTATCCCGCCTCCAGCCTGCACCGTGTGACACCGGTGACGCGCGGCGTGCGGACCGCGTCGTTCTTCTGGCTTCAGTCGATGGTCCGCGACGACGGCGCGCGCCGGATCCTGTTCGATCTCGACCAGGGCGTGCAGGCGGTCGCCGCGGCGCAAGGGATGGGCGACCCGGCGACGATCCGGCTGACGGCGTCTATCACAATCTGCTCCGTCGCTGGGCCGATGCGTGACCACGCCCTGCCGATCCGGCCCCTCGTCGCGCTGCTCGCGATCGCGGGGCTCACCAGCCAGTCGAGCGCGCAGGCTAACGCCGCGTTTGCCGGAATACCGGACGTGACGATCGACTATTACCCGGTCGATGGCGGCGATGCGATGGCGGTCCGCCGGGCGATCGACGCCGCCCGACCGACCGATGCGCATGACGGCCGCCGGGTCGATGCGCTGAGCAGCTGGGACCTGCGCTGGTCCTGGCCGCGAACCAGACACGGCGGCTGCGATCTTGCGGCGACGACGATCCGATACAAGGCAACGGTGCGCATGCCGCAACTCGCCGCGACCGCCCGGCTGACCGCCGCCGAGCGCGCCGATTGGGACCGCTACGTCGCGGCGCTCGCCCGGCACGAAGCGGGGCATGTCCGCTACACCTATCGCCACCGCGGCGACATCCTGGCCACGATCAGGCGGGCGACCTGCCGGACCGCGGACGCCGCCGCACGGGCAGCGCTGGCCCGGCTCGACGCCTATCAGATCGCCTATGACCGCGAGACGGAGCATGGCACCAAGGACGGGGCAAGCTTCCCCGCCTCCTGACCCGTCAGGCGAACGCCGCGGCACCCTTCAGATGCTGATAGGCGGCGATGACCTTCTGCAACTCCGATTCATGCGCCCGGTCCCCGCCGTTGCGATCGGGATGATAGCGCCGCACCAGCTCGCTATAGCGTTTGCGCAGCGCGGTGCGGTCGGTGTCGGTCCCCAGCCCCAGCACGCGCAGCGACCGCCGCTCGCCATCGGACAGCACGCGACCATCCTTGCGCGCAGCCGCCATCCGCTCGCCGAACCGCGCGCCGATCGCGTCGATTGGGTCAGCAAAGTCTGCCCATTTGGGCGGCGTGTCGCCGCCGCCATGCGCAAAGGCCCGCGTCTCGCGTTCCCATCCCGCCATCGGCCGCTGCGCATGGTGGATCTCGTCCGCGGTCATCCCGTCGAAATAATTATAGCCTGCGTTGAACGCGCGGACATGCTCGAGGCAGAACCAGCGGAATTGCGGCGGCCCGCCATCGCTCGGCCCCTCGAGCGGCGGCGCGCGGAATTCGCCGGGTTCGGCACAGCCCGGCCACATGCACACACGCCCGCTGCCCTCCACGCGCCGTGGAAACGGGGGCTGGGCCGGTCCTTGCGCTCTTTTCTCGCGTCTTGCGTCACCGGCTCCCCGTCTATCCAAAACGGGCTATATAGGTCGGATGACAGACCTCGCCACCGGCTCCGTACAGGACCAGATCACCGCGCGCCTCACCGCCGCGCTCGCCCCGACCCATCTGACCGTCGTCAACGAGAGCGCGCTGCATGCCGGACATATGGGGGACGACGGCACCGGCGAGACGCATTTTCGTGTCGAGGTGGAAGCACCGGCGTTCCAAGGGCTTAACCGCGTCGCCCGGCAGCGCCTCGTGAACCACGCGCTCGCCGAACTGCTCAGCACACAGATCCACGCGCTCGCGATCAAGGCGCGCGCGCCTGGAGAGGCATGATGGCCTATACGCTCTGGTACTGGCCCGGCCTCCAGGGCCGCGGCGAATTCGTCCGGCTTGCGCTCGAAGGCGGCGAGATTCCCTATACGGATGCGGCGCACGATCGCGGTGCCGAGGCGCTGATGGCCGATCTGAACGACCGCACCGGCCGCACGCCCTTCGCCCCGCCCTATCTCGAACTCAATGGTCTGGTGATCGCACAGGTCGCCAACATCCTGATGTATCTGGGCGAACGCCACGACCTCGCGCCATCGAACATGGCCGATCGGCTGTGGCTCAACCAGCTGCAGCTGACGTTCGCCGATCTCGTCGCGGAGGTCCACAACGTCCACCATCCGGTCGCGATGATGGACTATTACGCCGACCAGAAGCCCGAGGCCGCGCGCGCCGCGAAGCAGTTCCGCGAGGAGCGGCTGCCCAAATTCCTCGGTCACTTCGACGATGCGGCACAGGCCAATCCGGGCGAATGGCTGATCGACCATCGCTGGACCTATGCCGACACCTCGCTGTTCCAGATCGTCGAGGGGCTTCGCTACATGTTTCCGCAGCGGATGCGCACGCTCGAACCCGACTATCCCAACCTGATCCGAATCCGCGACCAGGTCGCCGAGATCCCCGCGATCAGGGCCTATCTGAACAGCGACCGGCGGATCGCGTTCAACACCGACGGCATCTTCCGCCACTATCCCGAACTCGACGCCGCATGAGCCTTGGTCGCCTCCTCACATCGAACACCTCCCCGCGGCGAAGGCCGGGGGTCCAGTTGGGGGGACAGGCATAACAATGGGCGGTCCGTTGCCATATCGACCTATCCAACTGGACCCCGGCCTCGCCGGGGAGGTGCCTCGGGCTGTGAGAACCCCGCGCCCCGCCGCGCGCATCCTGCTCGTCGACGCGCAGGACCGCGTGCTGATGTTCCGCTTCACCCCCCGACGATCGCCCGCCGCTCTGGTGCACGCCGGGCGGTGCGGTCGATCCGGGAGAAAGCTACGCCGCCGCCGCCCGTCGCGAGCTTTGGGAAGAGGTCGGGCTCGACATGGATTGCGGCCCCGAGGTCGCGCGCCGCGTCGTCGACTTCCGCACCTTCGAGGGCGTCGAGGTGACCGCCGACGAACGCTATTTCCGCGTCGACGTCGATACGTGCGACGTGGCGGCGGGCGGGCTCACCGATCAGGAGCGCAAGCTGCTCGTCGGTCACCGCTGGTTTTCCCGAAACGACATCGCGGGGCATGACGAAGTCCTCTATCCAGCGGACCTCGTCGAACTCCTCGACGCCACGGAGACACGCCATGCTGGATGATTTCGTCCTCCAGACCATCCTGCCCTCGACGCATGATCTGGGCGGCTTCAAGGTCCACCGCACCTTGCCGAACAAGGACCGGACGATGGTCGGCCCGTTCCTGTTCTTCGACCAGATGGGCCCCGCGCATCTCGAGGTCGGTACGGGCATCGACGTGCGCCCGCATCCGCACATTAACCTGTCGACCGTCACCTATCTGTTCGACGGCGCGATCGACCACCGCGACTCGCTCGGCACGAAGGCACGGATCGAGCCCGGCGCGGTCAATCTGATGACCGCGGGTCACGGCATCGTCCATTCCGAACGCTCGCCCGGTGACGAGCGCGCCGGCGGGCCGAACCTGTCGGGTATCCAGACCTGGCTGGCGCTGCCCGAGGCGGTCGAGGAGATCGATCCCGCGTTCGAACACGTCACCAAGGCGCAGCTGCCGGTGATCGAGGCGCATGGCGCGCGCTCGCGGATCATCATGGGGAGTCTCTGGGGCCAGAGCGCGCCGACCACAACCTATTCGGGCACGATCTACGCCGACATCGCGCTCGACCCGGGTGCGAGCGTGCCGATCGACGCGGCGGCGGAGGAGCGCGCGGTCTATCTCGCCATGGGCGAGGCGACGCTGGAGGGCGTGCCGCTCGAGCCGCAGGTGCTCTACGTCCTGCGCCCCGGCATCGCGGCGACGCTGCGCTCGGCGAGCGGCGGGCGGGCGATGCTGTGCGGCGGCGATGCGTTCACGACGCCGCGCCACGTCTGGTGGAACTTCGTCAGCTCGAACCGCGACCGGATCGAACAGGCGAAACGCGACTGGAATGCGGGCAATTTCCCGCAGGTCCCGGGCGATGAGAAGGAACGGATCGAGATACCCGCGATACCCAAGACGGTCAGCTACCCCTGACCCTCAGGTAAATCCTCCCCCGCCAGGGGGAGGATCGCAAAATGGATCCGGCCCTTGTCCCGCCCTGCGCGGTACCGCACACTCCCCCTATCGGTGCAGACCATATCGACCCCCGGCCAGATCCGGGGCACCACGCGGGAGAGAGACATGACCGAGCTGCAGAGCCTCCGACTTTCCACCGGCGTCGACCTCGACGTCGCGATCAGCGGCGATCCGGGGCATCCGCCCGTCATTCTCCTCCACGGCTTCCCCGAATCGCACCGCACCTGGCGCCACATCGCCCCCGACCTCGCGCGCGACCATTATGTCATCGCCCCCGACCAGCGCGGCTATGCGCGCTCGTCGAAGCCCGAGGCGTCGCCAATTACACCCCCCGACAAGATCGTCGCCGACCTGCTCGCGCTCGCCGATCAGCTCAAGATCGACCGCTTCACGCTGGTCGGGCATGACTGGGGCGGCGCGGTCGCCTGGATGGCCGCGCTCCAGCATCCCGACCGGATCGAACGGCTGGTGATCGTCAACGCGCCCCACCCGCTCGTCTTCCAGCGGACGATCTTCGACGACCCCGAACAGCGCAAGGCGAGCCAGTATATCCGCCGGTTCCGCGACACGAGTATCGACCAGGGCCTCACCGGCACGGGCCTCGAGAAATTCCTCGGCTCGACCTTCGCGCATCACGTGACGCAGGCGATCGCGGGCAAGGACAAGGCCGCCTATCTCGACGAATGGTCGCAGCCCGGCGCGATGACCGCGATGCTCAACTGGTACCGCGCCAGCGCGATCGTCGTCCCCGCGATGGACGAGACCCCGCCCCGCCCCGCCTTTCTCGACGCGCCCTTCCCGCCGATGAAGATGCCGGTGCTGGTGATCTGGGGCATGCGCGACACCGCGCTGCTGCCAAGCCAGCTCGACCTCGCCGACTATGTCCCCGAGCTGACGATCGAGAAGGTCGATGCGGGCCATTTCGTCCCCTGGGAAAAACCCGACGCGGTGATCGCCGCGATGCGCCGCTGGGGGATCTGACCGCCCAATCCTCGTCATCCTGACGAAAGTGGTGGAAGGCGTAGATGCCACCTGTCTGAATCCTGACCACCGCATTCTGAAACCGTTCAGCGGCCGGGGAGCAAATCTCCTGTCATGCCGTTTGATACGGCGACGAAGACAGGAGAGCAGTCATGCGTAAGTTGATCCTCGCGGCCGTAGCCGCCGCCACCTTGGTTCCCACGTTCGCCACCGCGCAGAGCTATGGCGAAGTCCGCCGCAGCGACCGTGAAGTGCGTCAGAGCCAGCGCGAACTTCAGCAGGCGCGCCGTTTCGGCGACCGCGGCGACGTCCGCGATGCCCGCCGCGAGTTGCGCGAAGACCGTCAGGAGCGCCGCGAGGACTGGCGCGACTATCGCCGCAGCCACGCCAACGTCTATCGTCGTCCGGCCTATGTCGGCCCGCGCGGCTATCGTTATCGCCCGATCAACGTCGGCCACCGGTTCGCGCCGCAATATTATGGCCGCAACTACTGGATCAACGACTACCAGACCTATCGCCTGCCCCGCCCAGGCTTCGGCTATCAGCGCTGGGTCCGCTATGGCCGCGACGTCGTCCTGGTCGACACGCGCAACGGTCGCGTCGCACAGGTCAACAACGGCTTCTTCTACTAAGGCGCCACGACGGCCCGGGAGCGATCCCGGGCCGTATTGTTGTGGCGATCGGGGCGATCCGGTTGCACCCTCCCCAGCCCGATCGTAAAGCCCGGCGCGTGCCAGACTCCCAGATCATCATCGCCGTCCCGAAGGGACGTATCCTAGCCGAGGCTTTGCCGCTGCTCGCCCGCGCCGGCATCCATCCCGAAGCGGCGTTTTCGGACGAGGACAGCCGCGCGCTCCGCTTCGCGACCAACGACCCCGACATCTCGCTGATCCGCGTCCGCGCGTTCGATGTCGCGACCTTCGTCGCGCACGGCGCGGCGCAGCTCGGCATCGTCGGCTCTGACGTGATCGCCGAATTCGGCTATTCCGAACTCTATGCCCCGGTCGATCTCGGCATCGGTCATTGCCGCCTGTCGGTCGCCGAGCCCACCGCAATGGCGGCGAAGGACGATCCGCGCGGCTGGAGCCATGTCCGCGTCGCGACCAAATATCCGCACGTCACCGCCGCGCATTTCGCCGCCCGCGGCGTCCAGGCCGAATGCGTGAAGCTGAACGGCGCGATGGAGCTCGCCCCGACGCTTGGCCTCGCGCCGCGCATCGTCGACCTCGTCTCGTCGGGCCGCACGCTCAAGGAAAACGGCCTGGTCGAGGTCGAGCGGATCATGGACGTCACCAGCCGCCTGGTCGTCAACCGCGCCGCGATGAAGACGCGCGCTCGGGTGGTGCCGCTGGTCGAGGCGTTCCGTCGTGCCGTCGAGCAGGAGCAGGCCGCATGATCCGCCTTTCCACCACCGACGCCGACTTCGCCGACCGCTTCACCGCGCTCGTCGAGGACCGCCGCGAATCGGACGCCGGCGTCACGCAGGATGTCGCCGCGATCATCGCGTCCGTCCGCCGCGACGGCGAGACCGCGCTGCGCGACCTGACGCAAAAGCACGACCGCCACGACCTCGAAGCGACCGGCTGGCAGATCGACGCCGCCGACTGCAAGGCCGCGTTCGACGCGCTCGAGCCCGAGCTGCGCACCGCGCTCGAACTCGCCGCGACGCGGATCCGCGCCTATCACGAGAAACAGCGCCCGCTCGACAGCGACTCGGTCGATTCGGCGGGTGTCCGGCTCGGCGCACGCTGGCTGCCGGTCGACGCGGCGGGCATCTACGTCCCCGGCGGCCGTGCGGCCTACCCCTCGTCGCTGCTGATGAACGCGATCCCCGCCAAGGTCGCGGGCGTCGGTCGTCTCGCGATGGTCACGCCGACGCCGGACGGCCAGATCAACCCGCTCGTCCTCGCCGCCGCGCATCTCGCGGGCGTCGACGAGGTCTGGCGCGTCGGTGGCGCGCAGGCCGTCGCCGCGCTCGCTTACGGCGCGGGCCGGGTCGCGCCCGTCGACGTCATCACCGGCCCCGGCAACGCCTGGGTCGCGGAGGCCAAGCGCCAGGTCTACGGCGTCGTCGGCATCGACATGGTCGCGGGGCCGTCCGAGATCGTCGTCGTCGCGGATGCGCTCAACGACCCCGAATGGACCGCCGCCGACCTGCTCAGCCAGGCCGAGCACGACACCACGACGCAGTCGATCCTGTTCACCGACGACGCGGCGTTTGCCGACAAGGTCGCCGACGCGGTCGATCGCCAGCTCAGCGAACTCGCCACCGAGGCGGTCGCGCGCGTCGCCTGGGATGCGAACGGCGCGATCATCGTCGTCGACACGCTGGCGGACGCGATCCCGCTGGTCGACCGGCTCGCCGCCGAGCATCTCCAGCTCGCCATCCCCGACCCGCAGGGCTTCTTCGACCGCGTCCGCCATGCGGGCTCGGTGTTCCTCGGCCGCTACACCCCCGAGGCGATCGGCGATTACGTGGCGGGCCCGAACCACGTCCTGCCGACCGGCCGCCGCGCGCGGTTCGCGAGCGGCTTGTCGGTGCTCGACTTCATGAAGCGCACCAGCTTCCTCGCGCTCGACGAAGCCGCCTTGCGTGAACTCGGCCCCGCGACCGTCGCACTCGCCAACGCCGAGGGTTTGCCGGCCCACGCAAAATCGGTGGCGTTGCGGCTTCGCCTCAACCACTGATTTTTGTTCGCGCGGAGGCGCGGAGGCGCGGAGATGTTGTACGCGGCGCAGCCGCCCCGATCCTCACCAGCGGGTTATTGGAGGGCCGCTGCGCGGTAAGGTCGACACCTCCGCGCGAACCAATCTTCTTCACTCCCCCCACGCGTAAGAAACGCGAAGGGCTGACACGCAAGCCCCCCGCGCGTACAGGCAACCGCTTATGTCCAGAACCGCTCCCCGCACCAAGGAACGCGCCGCCGCGCGACTCGCCGCCGTCCAGGCGACCTATCAGCATGAGATGGAAGGTACCGCGATGCCCGTCCTGCTCAACGAATTCCACCAGCACCGGCTTGGCGCGACGATCGAAGACGTCGAATATGCCGAGGCGGACGTCGATTTCTTCGACGACCTCGTGACCGGTGCGAATGCCCGCAGCGGCGAGATCGATCTGCTGATCGAGGGCAAGCTCGCCAAGGGCTGGACGCTCGCCCGCCTCGACAAGCCGATGAAGGCGATCATCCGCGTCGGCACCTACGAACTGCTGGCGCGCAAGGACGTGCCGGTCGCCGCGGTGATCAGCGAATATGTCGACGTCGCGCACGCCTTTTACGACAAGCGCGAATCGGGCTTCGTCAACGGCCTGCTCGACGGCATCGCGAAAGAGGTCCGGGCGTAATCTATCGTCATCCTGGGCTTGACCCAGGACCCAGAGTAACAGGACGGAGCGTTCGTTACTCTGGGTCCTGACTTTCGTCAGGATGACGCTGCTGTATTGGCGGAGGACATGACCGAAGCCGAGTTCATTGCAGCCCTGCGCCGCCTCCCGCTCCACCCAGCGGCGCGCGGCCTGAACGACGACACCGCGCTGCTCGACGCAGGGCCGCTCGTCGTCACCACCGACACGCTGGTCGAGGGCGTGCATTTCCTCCCCATCGACCCCGCGCAGGATGTCGCGTGGAAGCTCGTCGCGACCAACCTCTCCGATCTCGCCGCCAAGGGCGCGGTTCCCGAGGGCATCCTGCTCAACTACCCGCTCGGCGACGACGCATGGGACCGCACGTTCCTCGAAGGCCTCGCCGACATCCTTACGGCCCATGACACGCGGCTGATCGGCGGCGACACGGTCACCCTCCCCCCGGGAGCACCCCGCATCCTCACCGTCACCGCCTTCGGCAGCGACGCCGCCGCCCCCGCCCGCGCCGGCGCGAAGCCGGGGGACGCGCTCTACGTCACCGGCACGATCGGCGATGCCGGGGCAGGAC
>NZ_JRVI01000123.1:0-4930 GCF_000783375.1 Sphingomonas sp. Ant20 | reverse complement strand
GCAGCGCGGCGACGACAGTGGCGCCGGTGGTCTGGCCGACCAGCCGGACCGTCGAGATCAGGCCCCCGGCGGCGGCGGCGCGCTCGCGCGGGGCCGAGCCGATGATCAGGCGCGCGTTCGGCGCCATGAACATCCCGAACCCCGAGCCGCACAGCGCCATCCGCCAGGCGATGGCGAAATAGCTCGGATCGGCGGGCATGAACGCGAGCAGCAAAAGCGCGGCGATCGAGACGGCCATGCCGATGCCGCCGAGCAGCCCGGCGGGATAGCGATCGGACAGCCATCCGGACAGCGGCGCCACGACCATGTTGGCGAGCGGCCATGGCGCGATCGCGGCACCGACCTCGGCGGCGGAAAAGCCGTAAGCCTGGGTCAGCCGGAACGGCGTCGACAACAGCAGCGTCATCTGCGCGATGAACGCGGTGTAGGCGCCGATCGCGGACAGCGCGAGGACGGGGCGGGCGAGCAGGTCGATCGGCAGGATCGGCTTGGTCTCGCCGCGTTCGCGCCGGACGAAGATCCAGCCGATCGCCACCCCGGTCAGCACGATCGCCGCCGAGACCACCGGGCTGTCGCCGTGTACCGCGGTCTCCGACCCGCCGATGACGAGCCCGATCATCGCCGCGCACATGACCGCGCCGAGCACGTCGAACGGTTCGGATCGCGGCCCGGGATCGGGCAGGGCGCGCCCGAGGATCAGGCTGAGGATCGCGAACGGCACCGCGCTGGCAAAGACCCAGGGCCAGGGCGCGACCGCGAGCACCAGCCCGCCCAGCGTCGGCGCGAGCGCGGCCGAACTCGATACCACCACCGAATTGATCCCGAGGCCGCGGCCGAGCTGCCTGGCGGGATAGATCGAGCGGATCAGCGCGGACGAGACGCTGAGCGCGGCCGCCGCGCCGAGCGCCTGGGCGGCGCGGACGACGAGCAGGAAGGGCAGGCTCTTGGCGAAGAAGCAGAGCAGGGTCGCGACGGTGAAGACGAGCTGGCCATATTGATACATGCGCTTCAGCCCGATCCGGTCGCCGAGCCCCGAAAAGGGGAGCAGCGCCATCGCCAGGATCAGCTGATAGACGGTGACGACGGTCACCACCGCGCTGCTGTCGACGCCGAGGTCGCGCGCGATCGTCGGCAGCGCGACATTGGCGACGCCGCCGTCGATGATGGTCAGCGCGGTACCCGCCGAGATGGCGGCGATCGCGAGGAAGCGGCGGGGCTTGGGAAGGCCATCCAGGGCCGTTGTCTGGTCGGACTGCATTGCGGACCGCGATAGACACCGTCATGAATGACGCCAAGCTATTCGGGGAAATGGACGATGCGGGTTCTTACGGCTGCGCTTGCGGCGACGATATTGGCGGGCGGCGCCGGCCTTGCGGCGGGCAGTGCGCTCGCCCAAGTCGCACCGATGACGAACACAAAGCCTGCCCCGACCCCGACCCCGACCCCCGACCCCGGCCGCGGACACCGCCGCCGACCCCTATATCTGGCTCGAGGACAAGGATGGCGCCAAGCCGCTCGCTTGGGTCGAGGCGGAGAATGCCAAGACGCTGCCCCGGTTGCAGAACGATCCGCGCTACAAGAGCTTCTATGCCGAGGCGCTGGCGATCGCGGCGGCGAAGGACCGGATCCCGATGCCCGACCAGCGCTTTGGCCGGATCTACAATTTCTGGCGCGATGCCGATCATCCGCAGGGCATCTGGCGCTGGACGAGCGAGGCGGGCTACGCGCAGGCCAATCCTGCCTGGACGACCGCGCTTGATCTCGATGCACTGAGCAAGGCCGAGGGCAAGAAATGGGTGTGGAAGGGCGCGTCCTGCCTCCAGCCCGACGAGCGGCTGTGCCTCGTTTCGCTGTCCGAGGGCGGCGAGGATGCGGTGTCCTACCGCGAATTCGATCTGCAGACCGGGCAGTTCGTCGCGAACGGCTTTGCGCTGTCGACGTCGAAGCAGGGCGCGAGCTGGGTCGACAAGGACACATTGCTGGTCGCGCGCGACTGGGGTGCGGGGTCGATGACCGCGTCGGGCTATCCGTTCGTCGTCAAGGAGGTGAAACGCGGCCAGCCGCTGAGCGCCGCGCGCGAGATCTTCCGCGGCGAGGCGTCGGACCAACTCGGCACCTATGCCAGCGTGATGACCGACGGGCAGGGCAACCGGATCACGATGATCCAGCGGCGCCCGACCTTCTTCGGCGGCGACAAGCACGTCGTCACGCCGGCCGGGCTCGTGAAGCTCGACGTTCCCGATCGCGTCTTTCCCTCAGGCATGGTCGACGGGCAGGTGATCTTCTCGACCAGCGAGGCGTGGGGGCAGATCCCCGCCGGCGCGATCGCCTCGGCGCCGCTCGCCGAGGTGCGTAAGGGCCGGTTCACGCCGACCCTGGTCTTCGCGCCGACCGATCGCCAGTCGGTCGACGGCGTGTCGGTGACGCGCGATCACGTGGTCGCCAGCGTCTATGACAATGTCCGCGGGCGGGCGATGGTGTTCACGCACGGCAAGGCGGGCTGGACGTCGCGCGCGGTCGCGCTGCCCGACAATGCCTCGGTCGATGTCGCGAGCACGACCGATCGCAGCAATGCGACGTTCGTGCAGGTGACGGGGTTCCTCGCGCCGACGACCTTGTGGACGCTCGATGCGGGGCCTGGCGGCGTGGCCAAGCAGATCAAGGCGCTGCCCGCGAAGTTCGATGCATCGCGCGACGTCGTCGAGCAGTTCGAGGCGGTGTCGACCGACGGGACGAAGATCCCCTATTTCATCGTCCACCGGAAGGACGTGCCGCTCGACGGGACGACGCCGACGATCATGACCGCCTATGGCGGGTTCGAATCGTCGATGACGCCCTATTATTCGGGGGTGATGGGCAAATTGTGGCTCGAGCGCGGTGGCAGCTTCGTGCTCGCCAATATCCGCGGCGGCGGCGAATTCGGGCCGAAATGGCATGATGCGGGACGCAAGACCAAGCGGCAGATCATCTATGACGATTTCGCCGCGGTCGGGCAGGACCTGATCGCGCGCAAGCTGACCAGTCCCGCGACGCTCGGCATCTATGGCGGGTCGAATGGCGGGCTGCTGATGGGGGTCGAGTTCAACCAGCATCCCGATCTGTGGAAGGCGGTGACGATCCAGGTGCCGCTGCTCGACATGATCCGCTATGAACAGATCGCCGCGGGCGCGTCCTGGGTCGACGAATATGGGTCGGTGAAGATCCCCGCGGAGAAGGCGTTTCTCGAGACGATCTCGCCCTATCAGAACATCAAGCGCGGCGGGGCTTACCCTGAGCCCTATATCTGGACGACGACCAAGGACGACCGGGTCGGGCCGCAGCATGCGCGCAAGTTCGCCGCGCGGCTGAAGGAATATGGCCTGCCGTATCTGTTCTACGAGGATACCGCGGGCGGGCATTCGGGCGATGCGGACATCGAGCAGGGGGCGCGGATGCAGGCGCTGCAGATGACTTATTTCACGCAGAAGCTGATGGGGCCGGCGAAGTAGGGGAACCCAGGACCCGTCATCCTGGACTTGATCCAGGATCCAGAGCCGAAAACGATGTCGCTCGTGGCCCTGGATCCTGACTTTCGTCAGGATGACGGGAGTTCGGGGGAGGGGGCGCGAACGGCGGCGGGCGTGATGGACGCCCGGTCGCCGCACCCGATCAGCGGCAGCGGATCTGGCTGTTGTTCTGCTCGACCGCGCGGCCGGCGAGGCCACCCGCGGCGGCGCCCAGCAGCGAGCCGACGATCCGCGAGCGGCCGCCGTCGATCACGTTGCCGAGGATGCCGCCACCGGCTGCGCCGATGATCAGCCCGGTCGTGCCGTCGTTGCGCTTGCAGTAATAGCGGCCGTCCTGCCCCGCATAGACGCGGTCGTTGGCGGACAGGGTGCGCTCCTGATAATTCGGGCCGACGCGATAGTCGCGGGCCGGGTCGTAATTGCCCTCGTCGCGTTCGTCGGGATAGCCGCCCTCATACCGGTCGGGCGCCTGACGATAGCCGCCCTGCGGCGCCGGCGGAACATAGCTGCCGCCACGATTGCCGCGCAGCGACTGGTAGCGATCGAATTCCTCGCGGAAGATCTGCAACTCGCTGTCGAGGCGCGCCTGGGCGGCGGCGAAACGGGCGTTGTCGGCACTGGTCTGCGCGACGGCGGGGGCGGCGGCGGACAGGCAGGTCGCGGCGATCATCGTCGCGAGGCCGAGAGAGCGCTTCATGATCGAAATCCTTTCACGGTAGGGTGTCCCGGTAACGGGTGGCGACATCGCGCCGCCACCCGCCTTTCGTCAACGACAGATCTGGACGCGACGATGGTTGCGCCATTCGGTGCGGCAACGGCGATTGTTGTTCCAGTTGCGACGATCATTGTCGCGGCCACGGAAGCGGCGGCCGTCGTGGCGGCCGCGATGGTCGTTGCGGCGATAGTCGCGACGATCGGCGCGGTGATCACCGCGGTGGTCGTTGTCGCGATACTGCTGGCTATGGCCCCGATCGCGCTGGGCTTCGGCGGGCGCGGCCACGCCGAGGCCGAGCGTGGCGAAGGCGAGCCCGGCGGCGATGAGATGCGTAAACTTCATGACGTGTCCTCTTGCCCGAGATCGGGCTGGACGGACGATACGATCCTGGTTCGGCATCGTTCCTGAACGGGATTGTCGGCTCCCGTACAGGTTGGCGCCGACCGGTCGTCCTACGGCGCGATCGTCACGAAGCTGTCCATGACGCGCTTGCGGCCGGCCTGTTCGAAGTCGATCTCGAGCTTGTTGCCCTCGATCTCGGCGATCGCGCCATAGCCGAACTTCTGGTGGAACACGCGCTGGCCGAGCGAGAGGTCGTCGCGACCCTTGTTGCCGAGGCTGATCGCGCTGGACCGGCTTTCGACGACGCGGGCGGGCTTGGTCGAGAAGCCGCCGCCGGGCGTGGCCGCGCGCTGCCAGCCGGGGCCGC
>NZ_JRVI01000122.1:0-10962 GCF_000783375.1 Sphingomonas sp. Ant20 | reverse complement strand
GACCCCCTCATGATGCTCGCCCTGTTGATGATCGCTGCCGGTGCGCCGTCCGCCGGCTTCCAGGATATCGCCGCGCTCGATCGCGCGGTCTCGGCATTCACCGGCCGGCCGATCGGCGCCGAGGGTGGCGCGCGGACGACGGTCGATTCGCGGTTGCGGCTCGCGACGTGCCCGACCGTCGCGATGTCGTGGCGGACCGAAGCGCATGACGCGGTGGTCGTCGCCTGTGCCGGCCCCGCCTGGCGCATTTTCGTCCCCGTCATACGCCCGGCCTCGGCCCCCGGCGCGACGCCCGCCACGACCCGTGCGGCCTATGCCCCGGTCGTGAAGGCCGCCCCCCGTCATCCGCCGCGGCGATCCGATCGTGATCGAGGCTGGCACCGACGGCTTTTCGATCAGTCGCGAGGGCGTCGCGCTGGCCGATGCCGCCCCCGGCGCACGCTTCATGGTCAAGGTCGACGACACCCGCACCCCGGTCCAGGCGATCGCGGTCGCCAGCGGCCGCGCGACCCTGCCCGGCTGGACGAATTAATTTTGTTAAAGCTTTTCGCACGCCGGCCGTTTCTCCCTCTGTCAGCAAGAACCAGAGGGTGCAGACATGGTGGAATCGATCGGCTCGAAGCCGTTGACGGGAGGCGAGCGCAGCGTCGCGCGCATCGCCGCGACGACGCCCGCCCAGCCGGTCGCCCAGCCCCTGGCGCAGACGCCCGACCGTGCGGTCGAGGCCGAACCCTCGGCAACCTCGTCGATCGCGCTCGCGCGGACGATGGCCGCCGCAGCCCCGATCAACGAAGCGCGCGTGGCCGCGGTCAAGAAGGCGGTCGCCAACGGCACCTTCCCGATCCTGCCCGCGACGATCGCCGACCGGCTCCTCGCCTTCAAACTGGAATGGGCACCGAATGACCCGGCGTGACGCCCTAGTGCGCGTGATCGACGCGCTGCATGCCGAGATCGCGGCGCTAAAATCCAACGACGTGGCCGGGCTGGAACGCGCGACGACGCAAAAGCTCGACGGCATCAATGCGGTCGCAACGCTCGGTACCGGCCCTGCCGGTCCCGAATTGCGCGAGCTGGCGGACGAGGCGAACCGCCTCAACGAAACCTGCCGCATCTATACCAACCTGATGGCGGCAAATGTCCGCCGCCGCCTGCAAACCTTGACCGGCGAGGGCGGCATTGCCGGCTATCGCCCGCGCATGGGTGCGGCCTACGCCTGATCCGCGCGGCCGGGCAAGATCTGGCACGCCCCTTGCTGTGTAGTGTCCTGAAACAGGGACATTACTCGCGGGATGACCGTCAATCCTATCACTACCGGCCGGATCCAGTCCGCGATCGCGCTTGCGAGCAGCAAGACGGGCGTGGATTTCGACTATCTGCTCGGCCAGGCGAAGCTCGAAAGCGGGCTTAACGCTAATGCCAAGGCGGGCACGTCAAGCGCGTCGGGTCTGTACCAGTTCATCGAACAGAGCTGGCTCGCGGTCGTCAAGAAGCACGGCGCTGAGCACGGGCTCGGCTGGGCAGCCGACAGCATCGGCCAGTCGTCGGGCGGGCATCTGGGCGTCGCGGATGCGGGCACGCGTCAGGCGATCCTCGCGCTGCGCAACGATCCCGCCGCCGCCTCGATGATGGCGGCCGAACATGCGTCGGACAACAAGGACGCGCTCGAGGGCAAGCTTGGCCGCACCGCGACCGGCACCGATCTGTATATGGCGCATTTCCTGGGGCTCGGCGGCGCGTCGAAGTTCCTGACGACGATGCAGGCCAATCCCGACGCGAGCGGTGCCGCGCTGTTCCCCTCCGCCGCGCGCGCCAATCGCGGCGTCTTCTACGAGTCCAACGGTACGCCGCGCTCGCTGTCGGCAATCTACGAGCGATTCTCGACAAAGCTCGGCGCCGCCGCCGCGGGCGCGACCGGCTCGGCCACGACCGGCTCGGTCCAGTTCGCCGCGCAGGCGCTCGACATGGACGGCAGCACGGTCGTCACCGGCAACAATGAAAGCGCCGAGGACGCGCTCGCCTGGGCGACGTCGACGATGGGCCGGTTCGGCACCCGGAACGCCGGTTTCAATGGGGGCCAGACCTCGGCAAGCCTGTTGCGGCCGCGCCCGACACCGCGCGGCTCGCCTATCTGATGCTCGCGAAGATGGGTGGCTGAACCCATGAACCGCCTGCTCTCCACGCCCGTGCATCGGTCCTGCCGCTCGCGATCCTGATGCTCGTGCTCGTCATGGTCGTGCCGATCCCGGCATTCATGCTCGACATCTTCTTCGTCGCGAACATCGCGATCAGCCTTGCCGTGCTGATGGTCGCCCTGAACGCGCAGAAGCCGCTCGATTTCTCCGCCTTCCCGACCGTGCTGCTGTTCGCCACGCTGTTCCGCCTCGGCCTCAACGTCGCCTCGACGCGGATCGTGCTCGTTCACGGCCATGAGGGCGAGAGCGCGGCGGGTCACGTCATCGAGGCGTTCGGCACGTTCCTGATCGGCGGCGACTACGTCGTCGGCATCTTCGTCTTCGCGATCCTGATGATCATCAACATGATCGTCGTCACCAAGGGTGCGGGCCGCGTCTCCGAAGTCAGCGCGCGCTTCACGCTCGACGCGCTGCCCGGCAAGCAGATGGCGATCGACGCCGACCTGAACGCCGGGCTCATCACCCCCGACGAGGCGAAGGCGCGCCGCATCGAGGTGTCCACCGAGGCCGATTTCTACGGCTCGATGGATGGCTCGTCGAAGTTCGTGAAGGGCGATGCGGTCGCCGCGATGCTGATCCTCGCCGCAAACATCATCGGCGGGCTGATCCTGGGGCCCGTCAGCCACGGCATGTCGATCGCCGACGCCGCGCACAACTACATCCTGCTCGCGATCGGCGACGCGCTCGTCGCACAGCTTCCCTCGCTGATGCTGTCGATCGCCGCAGCGTCGATCGTCACGCGCGTCACCTCGGACAAGGATCTCGCCGGCCAGATCGGCGGCCAGTTCGGATCCCCGCGCACCTGGACGCCGGTCGCGGTCATCCTCGCGCTGCTCGGCGTCCTGCCCGGTATGCCGCACATGGTCATCCTGCCCGCCGCCGCGATCGCCGGGTTCGCGGCCTGGAAGCTGCGCCAGATCGAGCGTCGCCCCGCCCCCGTCGTCATCGCCCCCGTCGAGGCGATCGACCAGTCGAAGATCGGCTGGGACGAGGTCACCGACGGCATGCAGGTCAATCTCGACATCGGCTACGGCCTGGTCCCGCTGGTCGACGACCGCCGCGGATCGCCGTTGATGGGCCGCATTACCGGCGTCCGTCGCCAGCTGTCGAAGGAACTGGGCTTCGTCGTGCCGCAGGTCCGCGTCCGCGACGACATCAACCTTGCCCCCTATGTCTACCGCATCATCGTCAACGGCGTCGTCGTCGGGGAGGACACCGTGTCGCCCGACGACATGCTCGCGCTCGACACCGGCCAGGCGTTCGGCTCGCTGATCGGCAAGACCACCAAGGATCCGACTTTCGGGCTCGACGCGACCTGGATCTCGACCGCGGACGCGGATGCGGCGACCGGCGCGGGCTATCTCGTCGTCGATCCCGGCACCGTGGTCGCGACTCATCTCAATCACCTGCTCGGCCAGACTGCGTCCGAGCTGCTCGGCCCCGACGAGGTCCAGGCGCTGCTCGACGGGCTGAAGGAGCGCGCGGCGCAACTCGTCACCGCGCTCGCGCCGATCCCGATCACCACGTTGACCCAGGTCCTCAAGGGCCTGCTCGCCGAGAACATCCCGCTGAAGGAATTCCGCAGCATCGCCGCCGCGATCGCGGTCGCCGCCCAGCGCAGCCAGGATGCCGAGGAGATCATCGAACTGATCCGCCCGCGTCTCGGCGCGCTGATCATCCAGAAGCTGTGCGGGATGCGGGAGCCGCTCCGCGTGATGACGCTCGAGGGGCATCTCGAAGGGCTGCTCGGCCAGGCGATGCGCGCCGACCAGTCGCGCCGCCACGTCATCGAACCCGATCTCGGCCGCCGCATCGTCGAAGCGCTGCAAAATGCCGCGCAGCCGCTGATCGCCGAGGCCAAGCCGTTCGCGCTGGTCGTCCAGCCCGCGATCCGCCTCGCAATCCGCAAGCTGGTCCGCACCTGCCTGCCCGACACCCCGGTCATGTCGTTCTTCGAAGTACCCGAGGACAAGGCGGTCGAGGTCGTCGCGGTCATCGGCGCACCACAGCAGGCGCTGGCCGCATGAGCGCCGAACCGATGATGGCGGCGTTCGACAAGGCCCGCCCCGCGCGCGCCGGCGAAATCCCGACGGGGCCCCTCACCTATCGTCCCCAGCAACGCCCCAGCGGCGACCCCGACCAGCTCGTCAAACAGCATCTCGCGATGGTCCGCCGGATCGCTTGGCACGTCCACGGCAGCATGAGCAGCATCGTCGAGGTCGAGGATCTGGTGCAGGTCGGGCTCGTCGCGCTGGTCGAGGCCGCGGCCGGGTTCGAGGAGCGTGGTACGCCGTTCAAGGCCTATGTCGCGACCCGCCTGCGCGGCGCGATGATCGACGAACTGCGGCGCCAGGCGACGACGACGCGCGGTGCGATGCGCCGCCGCCGGCAATATGCCGACGCCATTTCCACGCTCACCGCCCAGACGGGCAAGGCCCCCGGAGACGCCATGATCGCCCAGCATATCGGCGTCAGCATCGACAAGCTGCGCAGCGACTATGTGACCGCGGACGCGATCCGGTTCGATTCGATCGACGAGGTCTATGCCGACGACATGCCGTGGTTCGCCGACGACACCCCCGACGCGTTCGAACAGCTCGCCGACAGCGACCTGCGGGACGCGCTGATCGCCGCGATCACCGCGCTGCCGGAACGCGAGGCGCAGGTGATCCAGCTTTATTATGTCGAGGAGATGAACCTCGAGGAGATCGGCGCGGTCTTCGACATCGGCGCCGCCCGCGTCTGCCAGATCAAGGCATCCGCGCACGCGAAACTGAAACGCGCGCTCGCCCGCAAGGTCTGACGTACCCCTCATCCTCCCCCCGCCAAGGGGGAGGTGGCAGGCGCAGCCTGACGGAGGGGGCGGAAAGGGAAAACCGCTGTTGCGTGTCCTCCCCGCTCCGTCGCCTTTGGCGCCACCTTCCTCTGGCGGGGGAGGATAGAGCGTATGAACATTGCCGATGATGTGTTGCCCGCGAATCATCCCGCCGCCGCGCGGATGCGCGCCGCCTCTCCGATCGCCATTGCGAAAATAGCGCAAGGCAACCCTCGCTCAGCCGACCCGCTGCCATCCCAATGCACAAAACCCCGGCGGCCTTGAGGCCACCGGGGTTCGCTGCGCCCCGTTTACCGGGAGGCGATCCGACTGGCGCCGGCACCCGATCGGGGGCCGGTGCCGGCGCCGGGATCGGATTACTGAAGCAGCTTCAGCACGCCCTGCTGGCTCTGGTTCGCCTGGGCGAGCATCGCGGTCGACGCCTGGCTCAGGATCTGCGCCTTGGCGAGCGCCTGCGTCTCGGCCGAAAAATCGGCATCCTCGATGCGGCTCTTGGCGTCCGACAGGTTCGTCGAGTTTGACGTCAGGTTGTTGACGACCGACTCGAGGCGGCTCTGGCCTGCACCAAGCGATGCACGGGTTGTCGACACCGCGCCGAGTGCCGTGTCGATGAGGCCGATGGCTGCAGTGGCACCAGCGGCAGTGGAAATGTCTGCGTCTGTTGCAGTGCTGAGGTCAAGTCCAGTGATCGTCAGGGCAACTTGATCGGTGCTTCCCGCTCCGGTCTGGATATTGATTACCGTGTCCCCGGTACCAAACAATGCGACCTTATTAAACTTCGTATTGTCAGTGATGCTGGTGATCTGCGCCGAAAGCTCGGCAACTTCAGCCTGAAGATTTGCGCGATCGGTGTTGTCATAGGTCCCCGACGCCGACTGAACCGACAGCTCACGCATGCGCTGCAGCATGTTCGTGACCTCGCCGAGGGCGCCGTCAGCAGTCTGCGCAAGTGCAATGCCATCGTTCGAGTTGCGGACAGCCTGATTCATCCCCTTGATCTGCGCCGTCATCGACGATGCGATGGCGAGGCCTGCAGCATCGTCCTTGGCCGAGTTGATTCGCTTGCCGGTGGACAGACGCTCCATGGCCGTCGACAGCGCAGCGTTTGCGGTGGTCGATGCGCTAGCTGCGCGCAGCGACGAGATGTTGGTCCCGATAACAGTCATGATTAAGCTCCTTCATGCCGGCTACCCCGCCGCCCCCGTGGCGAAGGACCGAGCCGTCAGGATGGGTAACGGCCGCGCTTCTCCGGGCTTTAGGAAAAAAATCCGCCCTCCGCGCACCGGCGTGGCGCGCTCCCGTACACGCGCGCGCGAACGCGCCCGGAAATAGTTTGCCGCGACGCGGCACGATTTAACCGCGCCTTTACCCTCAAGGCCGCATTCCCGAATCGTCACAGGGGGACTTCATGCGCTCGATCTTTCCATCCGCTGCCGTCACGGCGCGCAAATATGCGCTCGTCTCGTCCCTGCGTGCACAGGGCTTCGGGATCGGATCGCTCGACACCGCACAGCCGGGCGCGAACGACCTGTTCCTCGTCGCCGAGGGCGAGCCCGTCGCCTACCCCGCGCGCACCGTCGTGATCGGCTCCGAAGGCCGCAGCGTCACCCCGTCGCGCAGCGGCGCGCCCGCGCGGATCGGCTTTGCCGCCGAGGATACTGCGGTCGGCAACGGCTTTGCCCGCGCGCTGATCGGCGGGCCCGACATGCCGACCGCCGCCGACCCCGAATCGCTCGCGCTGCTCGCACTCGCCGAGCGCGTCGCCGCCGCCGACATCACCGTGCTGATCAACGGTCCGACCGGCACCGGCAAGGAAGTGCTGGCCCGCGCGATCCACAATGGTTCGCCGCGCAAGACCGGCCCGTTCATCGCAATCAACTGCGCAGCACTCCCCGAATCGATGCTTGAGGCGATGCTGTTCGGCCACCAGAAGGGCGCGTTCACCGGCGCGTCATCGGGCGGTGAGGGCTTTTTCCGCGCCGCCAACGGCGGCACGATCCTGCTCGACGAGATTGCCGAGATGCCGCTGACGCTTCAAGCCAAGCTGCTCCGCGTGCTCCAGGAGCGCGAGGTCGTCCCGCTCGGCGCGACCGTGCCGCAGCCGATCGACGTCCGCGTCATCGCCTGCGCCAATCGCGACCTGCAGGGCGAGGTCGCCGCCGGCCGGTTCCGCGCCGATCTCTATTACCGGCTCGCGGTGTTCCCGCTGACCACCAAGTCGCTCGCCGAGCGGCCGCAGGATATCCCTGCGCTCGCCGCGACGATGATCCTGCGTCATGCCGGCAACCGCAACGTCATTCCCTGGCCGTCGCGCGCGGCGATCGAGGCGCTGATGCTGCACGACTGGCCGGGCAATGTCCGCGAGCTCGAGAACGTGATCCAGCGCGCGCTGCTGTTCTGCGGCGGCGACACGATCGAGGCGAGTCACATCCTGTTCGATCGCCCGGTGACGATGACCTTCGCCCCGCGCCCCGCGCCGGTCGTCGCGCCCATCGCCGAACCGCTCGTGCCCGTTGCCGCGACGCCCGCCGAACCGCAGACCGATACGTTGGGCACCATTGTCCAGATGAGCGAGTTCGCGGCGATCCGCGAGACGCTGAAGGCATGCGGCGGCAGCCGGATCGAGACCGCGCGCCGGCTGGGCATTTCGGAGCGCACGCTGCGCTATCGCCTCGCCAAGGCACGCGAACAGGGTGAGGACTTCGCCCGGGTGATGTCGGCATGAGCGGCGTCAGCGGAATCGGCGGCGGCGCGATGAGCGTCGACCGCGTCATGGCGCTGCGCTCGCAGATCCTCGAGCGCAACCAGGCACTCGCGCGTGCCAGCCAGACCGCCCCGACCATCGCGCCGACCGAGACGAAACCCGTCAGCTTCGGCGACACGATGGAAACCGCGCTGAAGAGCGTGAACGAGGGCCAGACCCAGGCCGCCAAGCTCAGCGAAAGCTATGAGCGCGGCGAGACCGTCGACATCGCCAAAGTGATGCTAGCGCGCCAGCAGGCGTCGGTCGGGTTCGAGGCGACGCTGCAGGTCCGCAACAAACTCCTGTCCGCCTACAAGGACATCATGAGCATGCCGGTGTAATGATATGAGCACTGCCCTCATCCCCGCTTCGTCGGCCAATGGCCTCCCCGAGAAATTCGCTAACCCGCTCAAACAGATAAAGTCCGCCTTCGCGCAGCCCGCGGTACGCCGCTCGCTGCCGATGGTGCTGATGATCGGCCTGATCGCCGCCGCCGCGCTCGCGTGGATGACGCTGTCCTCGCCGACGCAGAAGACGCTGTTCACCAACCTGCCCGATGCCGACAAGGCCGCGGTCACTTCCGCGCTGACGACCGCGAACATCAAGAGCCGGATCGACGATTCGACGGGTTCGCTGACGGTCGCCGAGGAGGATTACTCGCGCGCGCGGATGCTGCTCGCCGGCCAGGGCCTGCCCAAGGCGGCACCCGGTGGTTACGCGATCCTCGACCAGCTGCCGATGGGCGTCAGCCGCGCGGTGGAAGGCGAACGCCTGCGTCAGGCGCGCGAATCCGAGCTCGCCCGGTCGATCGAGGAGATCGACGCGGTCGCCGAGGCGCGCGTGCATCTCGCGACGCCCGAAGCCTCGGTGTTCGTCCGCGACAATGCCGCGCCCTCGGCCTCGGTGATCCTGAAACTGCAGGGCGGCCGGTCGTTGAGCGACGCACAGGTCGCCTCGATCATCAACCTCGTCGCATCGTCGGTACCCGGCATGAAGCCCGATTCGGTGACGATCGTCGACCAGATGGGCGCGCTGCTGACCAAGCCGGGCGGCGTCGACGGCGTCGGCGCGGCGGGCGACAAGCGGATCGAGATCCAGCGTCGCGTCGAGGACAAGTACCGCACCCAGCTGATCCAGCTGCTGACCCCGCTGGTGGGGGCCGGCAACTTCACCGCCGAGGTCCAGGCCGACGTCAATCTCGACGAGACCCAGGCGACGCGCGAAAGCTATGACAAGCAGGGCGTGCTGCGCGCCGAAACGGGCAACTGGACCGGCAACCAGAAGGACGGCGCCGCGACCCCGGGGGGCATCCCCGGCGCGCTCAGCAACACGCCGCCCGCCGCCAGCACGCTCCAGGCACCGCAGCCCGCGACCGGCAATCCCGGCATGCCGCCAGCCCGTCGCCGGCGGCCCCGCCCCCCGACGCGATGAAGCAGTCCGACCAGTATCAGCGCGCCTATGACCTGGGCCGCGAAGTGTCGGTGACCCGCGCCACCCCGGGCAGCGTCAAGCGTCTGTCGGTCGCGGTGCTGCTCCGCGATCCCGACAAGACGCGCCGCACCGCGATGGAGATCAACCAGATCACCGACCTGGTGAAGAGCGCGGTCGGCTTCGATCAGACGCGCAACGACAATGTGACGGTGATCAGCCGCAAGTTCGCCGGCGCCGATGCCGCCGCCGATACCGGCCCCGCCTGGTACGACAATGCGTGGCTGCCGGTACTCGCGCGCAACGGCACCGCGATCGTCATCGCGCTGCTCGTCCTGCTCCTCGGCGTTCGCCCGATCGCCAAGGCGCTGATGAAGAAGCGCGAGGACGCGACGCCGCGGCCCGCCTTCGGCCAGACGATCGAAGGCGCCGAGAGCGAGGATGCCGAGGCCCTGACCGGTCCGGTCGTCATCCCCCCCGGTCAGCCTCGACCAGCTCGAAAGCTCACGCGGCTATGACGAGCGGGTCGGCGCGGTCCGCGGCTTCACCCGCGACAATCCGACCCGCGCCGCGCTCGCCGTGCGCGACATGATCAAGGCGGACGCACGCTGATGGAGGGCTTGCGCACCTATACCGGCGTGGAACGTGCCGCCGTGCTGATGATGCTGGTGGGCGAGGACGAAGCCGCCGCGATCCTTCAGAAGCTCGACCCGGAGGAGGTCCGTCAGCTCGGCGCGGCGATGTTCAAGGTCGCCGATGTCTCCGAGCAGGAGGTCGAGACGGTGCTCGACGATTTCGTCGACCGCGCACGCGAGCGCACGACGATCGGCTTCGACCCCCGTCCCAAGATCGAGGCGGTGATGAACCGCGCGCTCGGCCGCGAAAAGGCCGAGAGCGTGCTCGCACGGATCACCCCGGCCGAGGCGGCGTGCGAGCTCGAACTGCTCGACTGGCTCGATGCGAGCGAGATCGCCGCGATGATCGAGAAGGAGCATCCGCAGATCGCCGCGGTGCTAATCGCCAATCTCGACGCGTCAGTCGGCGGCCAGGTGCTCGAACTGATGCCCGATGCGGTCCAGCCCGATATCCTCCACCGCATCGCCCGGCTCGGGCCGATCACGCCCGAGGCGGTCGACACGCTGCGCACGCTGCTCGCCAACCGCACCGGCACCGGGTCGAGCGGCCAGGGCGTGACGCTGGGCGGCACGCGCGAGGCGGCCAAGATCCTGTCGGGCGCGCGCAAGGCGACCGAACAGCGCGTCATGCCCAAATTGTTCAAGATCGACCGCGACGTCGCCAAGGCGATCGAGGAGGCGATGTTCGTGTTCGACAACCTGCTCGAGCTCGACGACAAGAATCTAGGCACGCTGATCCGCAACGTCGATGGCGAGATCCTCACCAAGGCGCTCAAGGGCGTCGACGAGGCGGTGCGCAACCGCTTCCTCGGCTGCATGTCGGCGCGCGCCGCCGACGGCATTCGCGACGAGATGGAGTCGCGCGGACCGATGCGGCTCGCCGAGGTGCTCGAGGCGCAGAAGGCGATGATCGCGACCGCACGCGGGCTCGCCAAGGACGGCACGATCATGATGGGCGGAGGCGAGGACGACTATGTCTAAGTTTGTCGGGGCATCCGGTTTCGTCGCGGGCTTCGCCGCGCGCCACGACACCGCGGCGCAGCTGCTCGCGCACGCCTTCGCGCCGCCAATGGGCTTTGCCGCTGCCGATATCCGCGATCGTGTCTCCGCCGCGCCGCGCCGGGCGAC